>JBHIDN010000084.1:0-6104 GCA_046760125.1 Anaerolineae bacterium | reverse complement strand
TGTTTCGAGGGGATGCGCGCCTATTGGAACGACGAAGAGGAGGAACTATACGTCCTCAAAATGCGAGAGCATTACCAGCGACTCCACCGCTCCTGTCATATCCTCACCATCTCCCTGCCCTACGATGTGGATACCCTTTGCGACATCACCCTCAAACTCTTGCGGAAGGAGGGGTTTCGCGAGGATACCTACATTCGGCCTCTAGCCTATAAGAGCAGTGAGGGGGTCGGCGTGAGGCTACATGACCTAGAGGATGAGTTCGCCATCTTCGCCACCCCCTTCGGCAAATATATCGAGAGAGAGGAAGGAGCCAAGGTGGGGGTCTCCTCCTGGCGACGGATAAACGACAACGCCATCCCGGCCAGAGCCAAGATCACCGGCTCTTATATAAACTCCGCCCTCATCAAGACCGATATCGTGATGAAAGGTTTCGATGAGGCGATAGTCCTGGCCGAGGATGGCCACGTCTCCGAGGGGAGCGCAGAGAACCTCTTCATCGTTCGAGAGGGGAAACTGATCACCTCGCCCGTAACGGAAGATATCCTAGAGGGGATAACCCGCGCCGGGCTGATGGAGTTGGCCCAAAAGGAACTGGGGATAGAGGTGGTAGAGAGGCACATAGACAGGAGCGAACTGTACGTGGCGGAGGAGGCCTTCTTCTGCGGCACGGGCGTCCAGATCGTGGCCATCGCCTCCATAGACCATCGCACGGTGGGCACGGGAGAGATAGGCCCCATTGTAAGGCGACTGCGCGACCTCTACTTCGAGATCGCCCGGGGGAAGAACAAGAAATACGCCCACTGGGTGACCCCTGTCTATGGCGGAGCGAGGCGAGAGAGACTGGCCGCGACTTAGACGACGGTTTCGCAATTGTAGGGGCGGGCTTGTCCCCGCCCGTTCCCGTGGCGTCAGATGGTAACATCTGACGCTTATTCATTTGTGTGTAGCGTCGTAGTTCATCTGCGACGTTTTCTTAATTGTAGGGGAGGGGACCAGCCTCTCCCGTCCTTATTCTCTACGTCCCCGGCAACCGTTCTGTCTTTCCCTCCTCCCTCTCACCCGGCCGCAGAAGAGTTGGGCTATCCTCTCTTCCCATTTTCATCCCATCGACTCCGATGCGTTTGATTCAATTGTAGTGGAGTCAATGCTTTCTAGTATAAGTAGGAGAAGATCCTGAGCCTGAAGTAGGTGCTCTTTGACTATCCAACCGGGCAATCCTTTTCGCTTGTGCCCCACCCGGCTCAACTTTCCGTAGACTCTGTTATACACTGTTGCGGCTTCTGTGACTCGTTTCCGACTCGAGGGGGATTTGACCAGATTCACGGCGATCCATTGAATTCGGGTCATTCGCTCCTCGGGTCGCGTCTCAGCATGAAATGGCTGCCCAGGTGCTGATAGGTGGTTGACAGTATGAGTGATGACTTCTCTCATGGCATAGACTACGGGTTGGAGCGGGTCACCCTCGCTGCTCCCGTAGAAAAGATCCCAAGCGTTGCTGAATTTGTCGGCAAGGTCTGGCGAGATCTGATGTAAGCGTGTCTTAGCTCTTTCACGTCTCTCTCGTTCCCTTCTTGGTTTCTCAGCCAATTTCGCTAAGTCTTGCCAACGGGGATCACCTTTTTGCCATAGAAGTGTCGAACCGGAGGTGGTTCCGGTGTGGTAGAGATATGAGGTGAGATTAGTTATCGGATCGTCCCACCATTGCGTTGGGTCGTGGGGATCTCTGGAAGAGAACCAACTGAAGGATGTCCTCATCGCGCCGTAATAGGAGGTTTGAAGCCCTGGATCATTACGTATCGCGTCCTCGATGAGGGGCCAATTGTCGGCCAGGAATCGAAGTCTCTCTTCTTCTTCCCCGAATTCTATCTCCTTCTCGGATAGAGCCCTCTTTGCCTCTCTATACCAATCAGCATTTGAACGTATCCTGGATTGAATATCGAGCTTTTCGTGCTGCTTGTTGCCTCTCATATGGGACCACCTTGACTCTACGCCCCAACCACTCCCCGCCAGTAACTTTAACATAATACATCCCACAAATCCCGTCAACTCATAAGGCTAGTTTCTACACCCGCCTTTCCTTCCACCTTCTTCGCTCCATTCGCCTTATTCGCGATTCTCCCTGCCCCCCACGGCGGTTGACCTCCGCCCCACCCTGGTATATCATCTCCTAGACATCGTTTTGGAGATACCGATGATCGAATGGAGACCTAGAAGACTGATAGGCGTGGTTATGACCTCGGCGGCTATGGTGGGTATCCTGCTCATCGATGCCACCCTCGTCCTCTCTCTTATCGATCGCCCCACCTCCTTCGCTTCCTTCCTTCTGGGCTTCCTGGTTTTCCTCAGCCTAGGTCCCCTGGTTTTCCTGGCCTACCGAATCTATCAACTCTTAACCCTCCGCTATCTCATGGATCGAGATAGCGTGACCATTGTCTGCGGGGGGATTCGCCAAGTAGTGCCTTTGAGCAACCTCTCTTCCATCGTCGCCCCTACAGGATCCCGTGGGAAAGGCCTTAGCGACCTTCCTTCCCCCAGACTCGCTTGGCTCGGCTGCTGGCTAGGGCGTGGCCAGGGTAAAGATATGGGGCCTCTCCTCTTCTACGCCACCGAGCCCCCAAAAAGCCAACTCTTCTTGGTCACCTCCAGTTCTGCCTACGCCCTCTCCCCCTCTAACCCAGCCGGCTTTCTCGCCGCCTTGGAAGCCCGCCGCCAGATGGGCGCTACTCTAGCCTTGGAGGAGAAGATAACCTATGGAACCCTCATCTCTTTACCCTTCTGGCGGGACCGCCTGGCCCAACTCCTTCTCGGTCTGGGAGCCCTGGGTAACGCGGCCCTTTTCGCCTACCTCCTGGCTCGCTACCCGACCCTGCCCCGTATCCTCCCTCTCCATTTCACCGCCTTCGGTGGCGTGGATCGGATCGCTCCCAAAGAACAGATATTGAGGCTCCCCACTATCGGCCTGATAATCTTCATAGCGAACGCCCTTTTGGGTTCCGCTCTCCACCGTCGGGAGCCTCTAGCCACCTATCTTCTCGCCGGAACGGGGCTTTTGGCCCAGTTCCTCATAGCCATCGCCCTGCTTCACATCATCTTTTGATCTTTCTAGACGCTCGATCAACCTCTCCCGCAACTCCTGAAGATGAATCGAATAAGGGAGGCGGTCGATATCTTGAGCAACCATGACTACTGCATCCTCGTTATTATCGGAGTAATACCTTCTTCTCCGACCCACCACCTGGAAGCCATATTTACGGTACAGGCTTTGAGCGACCAAGTTAGAGGCTCGTACCTCCAAGGTTATATGGTCGGCCCCCAAACTTCGCGCTTTCTCGATCATGGCTATGAGGATGAGTTGGCCGATCCCCTTTCTACGAAGGCGGGGATGCACCGCTATGGTACTGATATGAGCCTCCCTTGCCGAATGCCAAAAGCCCCCATACCCTACTATGGGCGATCGCTGGTCAGTGGAGCGGAACCGAGCCAGAAGCCCCCTGCGCGGTTTCTCGGAAGGTGCCGCCCCTTCCTCCTGAGGGCGAACCACAAAATAGTAGGCTCGAGGGTTGCGGCGGATCTCGAATCGGTAAGCGCCCATAGGCCAGGGCGTAGGAAAGGAGAGCCGCTCGATGGCCATCACCTCTCGGATATCGCTCGCCTGCATCGGCTCTACCTTGTAGGCCAACCCGTTATACTCCATCTTTTCCCTCGGGATACTTTACGTACGGAATCTCTGGACGGTGTGAGTAGAGCGGCTCTAGCGTCCGAGGGTCGTCTACCTCCCCTCGCTGCAACCGCTCCCAGCCCAGTTCAGCCAGGTATCCGGCTCTCCTCAAAGAAGCGGCCGGCGATGTGACCACGGCGCGATCCCCCAGCCTCTTTCGGAGGATAGCCGCCCCCACTTCATCTATCTCTCCGCAGATGAGGGTGGGACGAGTGATTTCAGAAGAGAGCCCCTCTAAAGTGGTGAGGAGGTAATCGGTGACCCGATGGAGGGTCACCTTTTCATAGAGGGCAGCGCAGATCCGCCCCCTCCCAGCCTCCAAAAGGGCACAGATGGGAAGAGGTTGATGGCTTTGAGAGTAGGCCAGAGCATCGAGGGTGGGGATGCCTATCAAGGGTATGCCCTGGGCCAAAGCGAACCCCTTGGCCAGGCTGAGCCCCACCCTCAGCCCGGTGAAGGAGCCAGGCCCCAGAGCCACGGCTATCCCGGTCAACTCCTTAGGACCCAAAAGTAGATCCAAATATGGTGCTAGTTCCACGGTATGATGGCTGGAGGAACGCCAGGTGAGTTCGGAGACCACCCCCTCTTCTCCCCCATAGATGGCGATGCCAGCGGTCCGCGTCGATGTATCGAGGGCCAGTATCATCTCCGCCTCCTGGTCAACTCTCGCTCCAAGGAACTCAATAAATACTCATAGCCTGGGCCCACAGCCTCCATGGAGATGAGCCTCCTTCCTTCCTCTCCGTGTTTGAGGATGATCCACAGCCTCTCTGGGGGCACCAGCCCCCTCGCCTTCTCTGCCCACTCGATAGCGCAGACCCCATCCCCAAAAAAGAGGTCGTCCAGCCCAGAGGCCATGATCTCCCGGCGGCTCCCTACCCGGTAGAGATCGACATGATAGAAGGTCAGGCTTTCCCCCCGGTATTCGTTAACCAAGGTAAAGGTGGGGCTGGTGATAGGTCCATCTACCCCCAGGCCCCGTCCGATGCCCTGAATGAAGGTGGTCTTGCCCGACCCCAGTTCTCCTTCCAGACAGATCAACTCGCCGCCTCGCAAGAGTTGACCCAAGGAGGCCCCGAACTCTTGTGTCTTCTGGGGTGAATCACTGACGAGATCGATCCCTGCCATAACCCTACTCGGCCTCTCTAGAGACCACATCCATTATAATTCTGGCTAGGACGGGGAGCAAATCGAGGGGGTAGCCCCCTAGGAGGCTACCCCCTACCTTCAGCACAAGAAGGGCCAGAAGGGATCAACCTTGTTTGAGAGCAAGGGTTATGCCGTACCCCTCGATGGAGTAACTCTTGGTGGCGCACCCCGGAGAGGCTCCTCCCTGCACCAAGGCTGTGGAGAGGGTCTCCCGCTTGATATACTCCCCATATTCTTCCATCACCTGTACGAGGATAGGATGGGCTTCAAAGTAGGTGACTATCGTATCTTCGATCTTGAAGTCAGCCTCTTTGCGCAAGGTCTGGATGCGCCGCACCACCTCCCGGGCCAACCCCTCCCGCCTCAACTCTTCGGTGAGGGTAGTGGTTACCCCCACCAGATACCCACCTTCCTCGGCTACAGCCAAACCCTCCCTAGGTAGGGGCTCTATCTTCACTTCCTCGGGCAAAAGAACCACCTTTTGGCCTTCGGTGGTGACTTCTACCTCCTCTCCAGACCGTACCTTCTCCACCACAGAGTAGGTATCGAGGCTGGTGAGCGCCTCTTTGATCTTGGGGTAGAGGGCTCCATACTTGGGGCCCAACAAGCGAGGATCGGGCTCGATCTGATACTCCACCAAATCGGGCTCCTCCACGAAGGCCAGTGATTTGACGTTCAGTTCCTCCAAGACCTGGTCGGCCAGACCTTCTATCACTTCCCGTTCCTCAGGGGTACGCACCTTTATCAAGAGTTGAGCCAAAGGTTGACGCACCTTAAGGCCGGCCTTATTCCGCGCCGCATGTCCCAGACTCACCAACCGCATCAGGAGAGCGGTATCGGCCATCAACTTCGCATCGATCAGAGCCTCATCGGGCTGCGGAAAGTTGGAGAGGTGCACGCTCTCCGGTGCCGTCTCATCGACGGAAGAGACGAGGTTGCGGTATATCTCCTCCGCCAGGAAGGGCGTGAAGGGCGTCAGCAACTTGCTCAATGTAGCAAGGCACTCATAAAGGGTGGCGTAGGCCGCCGCTTTATCCTCATCCTGCTCGCTTCTCCAGAAGCGACGTCGGCTGCGCCGCACGTACCAGTTGCTGAGGAGTTCCACGAACTCCTGAATGGGTCGAGCGGCGCCGGTGGCATCGAAATTATCCAGCGCCTTATCCACCTTCTCCACCAAGGAGTTCAACTCCGAGAGAACCCACCTATCTAAAGCGGGACGTTGACCCACGGGCAGGGC
>JBHIDN010000083.1:0-6120 GCA_046760125.1 Anaerolineae bacterium | reverse complement strand
ATCAACCCCAGGTTGCCAACAGAGATCCTCTTCTTGCCTCCCATCATCTTATACGTAAAGTATCCCTTTATACGTAAAGTATCCCTGTGGGAGACGATACAATCACTCTCCTAGGGGGTGGTACCGAGGTCTATAGACATTACAATGCGCTGTACTCCCCGCACGTGGCCCTCGATGCTCTTTAGTCTGTTGAGTATCTTGTTCTTCTGTTCTATCTCCCCTCTCGCCTCGATGTTGGAAGGTCCTATCTCTATTTCTTCCATCGTAGGCTCTCGCCGCTGGCTCCGTGTCCACATAGTTGATACTTACAAAGGTCACCTCCCTCTCCTTAAAGGGAGCACGGTGATCGCCGATCTGCCGGTACAAAAAGCCCCTGAGATCTCAGGGGCTTTTTGGTGGGCTTCTCTAGCCTAGGGCCTATTCGCTAACTCGACGGCGGATCTGCTCATACCATTTGGCGTGGTGGCTGGCCACATACTCTTCAGGCAACCAGCCCGTGAGCATGGCTAGGATCGAACCTTCCATAACCGGGTGTATCGCCGCTAACACAACGTGAACCATAGTCATCCCTGTGAGTGCGATCATGGCTAAATCGTGCAGGACCACACTCCACTGCCAGAGGAGGGGTGGTGCAGTTCCCTTATCGAGCCACATCACTAACCCCGTAACCCCGAGGATGAACATACTGATGACCACTATGCAGTAGAAGAGTTTCTGGCCGGTGTTGAATCTGGGTTGGGGGGGCATCGCTTCCTCGTCGCCGAAGAAGTAATAGGTGAGGGCTGCCTTCAGCCAGCCGAGATCGCTCCTGGACCAGGTGAATATCTCTCTCATGGAGTTTATCAACCCCCAAGGGTCGAAGAGGAGATAGATCAAAGGGACTAAGCCGAGGGCTATAGCCGCTACTCGGTGCAACAGGCGACAAGCCTGGCCAGCAGGTCCGATAGCGAAGGGTGAAAGCGGAGGCAGATAGAGCACCAGCCCCGTAAACAGTAACACCGTAAAGGCCACCACGGTCAGCCAATGTACAAACCGCTCCGTGGTAGTAAAGGCCAGTACCTCCCTTCTTACCATATATCTCTCTCCTTTCGTCCTCAGAATATGCGCTCCCTCTCCAATGCACGACCTGACTCAAGCAGACAACCTGTTCCGGACAAGAGAGCCACTGGTACCCAAATCCTCGTGGCGAAGATCAGCGCCATTGCCGTCCCGCTGCACCATGCACAGCCTCCTCGCGAGTGGAGGCGCTCCCGGTTCCTTCTTGGTGGACCCACCTCTATCCGAACTTATCTCTCCGCCCCCCGCTCGGCGCTCGCTGAAGCCTCAGCCGGCCGACCTATGCTCAACCGTCTTTCCCGGACTCTAGGCCTCTCTCGTATCGTCCTCTTGGCCCGCTGCGCCCTCAGCATGGCGTACATGAGGACAATATAGATAAGGGCCAACAGGGCGATGATCTCAAAGGACAACATCTCGATCTCCTCCTTCTGTCTATGCTCCTACGACTCACTCCTCCGACTTGAGAGTTCGACCGGCTATCAGTACGTTCAAGGCCAACCCCAAAGCCACCACCCCCATGCTCATCGTGCCCAAAGGCTGGATGATCTCCTGCCAGATGTGGGCCAGGGATGGTGTTTGAACGGTGGCCGGCAGGCCATAGGCTGTGGGGTCATCCAAGAGGATACTTAGGGCGTGTAGCCCTCCGGCCTCTTTTTCCCCATAGAGGTTGGCCTTGGCATATCCCTCTCTTTGCAAGGTAGCGAGCCTCTCCTTGGCCTCTGCGATCAGTTCATCTCGCTGGCCCCAACGGAGGGCTCCCGTGGGGCAGGATTCGACGCAGGCGGGTGCCTGACCGACAATGACCCGATCTTGGCAGAAGGTGCATTTGGTGGCCTTGGCCGCACCGGTCAGGAGACTCTCTACTTGGAGATGGGGTACCCCAAAGGGACAGAACTGAACACAGTAGCCGCAGCCGTTACATTTCTCCGCATCAAAGGCCGTAAAACCCAACTCGTGCTTGTAAAGAGCCCCGGTTGGACAGACGGCGACACAGGCAGCGTCAGTGCAATGCCAGCATTGGTATTTGTGGAAAAGTCCCTTGTCCCCTTGCGCCCTTCGCAACTTGATTAAGGTCCAAGTTTTCTCCGACAGGTCACGGGGGCTTTCGTAGAGAGCCTCCTTATCCGTCGATTCCGGGGGCAGTCCATTCCATCGTTTGCAAGCCATCTGGCAGGCCCGGCACCCCACGCATTTGGAGGAATCATAAAGCATGGCTATTTCGGCTTTTGCTGGTGTGAGAACCTCTTTTGACCTCCACTTGGGGAGAAACACTCCGCTAGCGAGAAGTGTGCAGAGCCCGCCCCCTGACAGCCTTAGGAAATCCCTGCGATTTAGTTCCATAACCTCTCACCTCACCTCGTTTTGTCACCTGCTCACCCAGCCGGCCTGCTATCGCTTTGAGAGGCAGGAGCCGATGGCCATATCAAGGGGCTTGTTGAGCCGTTGGAGTTATCGCCGCCCCTCTCCTCTTGACCGGCTCGCTCTGAGATGTAACCCATGGCAAAGAGAAGTGCGATGGGCACCCCCAATCTGATGGCCAGGATGAGCACCGTAGCAATCGCGGCCTCTATGTTTCCCATAACGGATCACTTCTTTTCCGGGAGATCGCTGGGGTTACTTTCTGTTCACTCATCGAGGCCTTGACTTCTCCCCTACCATCTTCTCTTGCGCCAGACGAACTCCCTTCCTTCCCGCCTCTTCACCTGTTCGTTCTCTGATCCGTTTTGCCTTGAGTATGCCGTAGATGAAGAGGCAATAGAGAAAGCCCAGCACAACGATAATCTCTAGCGGTAACATTTGTCTTTCCTCCTCCTTCGTTTGGTCATCTCAAACTACGCCTTAGGCAACGTCACTCCTTGTCACTACGACTTCGCTTCTGAGCGGGTTGAGGTTGGCTTTCCTTAAGCCACCTTGTTCGACTGAAAACGAGCCTCCACAGCCTTGATTTTCTCGCCGTTTCTTTCCCCCTATACCAATGCACTCTTTTAAGGTTAGGCTCCTGCTATCGCACAGGGAAATAACGAGATAGAAATGCCAACTCCCTTAAGCCAATGTCTCCTGCGCTTGATCGGTCCCCCCAGTTTTAACCCCGTTGCGCGTTCTCTCTTGCGTGCGCCTGGCCCTCGATGTGGCATACATAAAGAAGGCAAAGACCAAGGCTAACACCACCGTGATCTCAACTGACAACATTCTGCTCCCCCTTTTTCATAACTGGACTCAGCCCAACTTTCGCTTCGTTTTCTTCCACTTATAGTTAACCACATCTGCGACAGAAATTCCTGAGCCAGGACACCTATTTTTTGACACCAATTATGCCCCTTTTCGACCAAGCGTTTTCCCCTAGGGGAGGCCTCAGCAAGCAGGTATTTTGCTCCCTCTGAGGGTAGGTATATCGGCCCTTAATATGTCCAAGGTACGCCTATCTCTCCTGGAATTCTCAGCCGCACCTTGGCCTGGAGCCAGTTGCGCCGCACTTCACAAAGGTCTATAATGGAAAAAGAAGGGGTTGCGGTGCGTTGAGGCAGATTGAGAGGTGTCTTATGGGGAAGATCAAGGTTTTCCTTGCTGATGATCATGTATTGGTACGGGAAGGCACTAGGGAGCTTTTGGAGCGCGAGGCAGACCTAGAGGTGGTAGGTGAGGCTGGCGATGGAGAGGAGGCTGTCAGGCTAGTGACCGAACTGAAGCCTGACGTGGCTTTGATCGACATCGCCATGCCCAAACTCAACGGCATCGAGACGACCAGGAGGATCAAGGCCCTCTGTCCGGCCACAGCCGTGCTGATCCTCACCGCTTATGACGATGACCAGTACATCTTTGCTCTTCTGGAAGCAGGAGCGGCTGGCTACTTGTTGAAGGACGTGCGTACTTCTCAGTTGATCGAGGCTATACGAGAGGTGAACGCTGGTGAATCGGTGCTTCACCCGGCTGTGGCTCGCAAGGTTGTCGATCGCTTCGCACGGGCTCGGGGGAAAGCCGAGGAGAGCGGGCTAGATCAGCTAACCGAACGCGAACTGGAGGTGCTGAAGTTGGCGGCCAAGGGCATGACGAACGTGAATATCGCTCGAGAACTCAATCTAAGCGTGCGCACTGTCCAAGGTCACTTGAGCAACGTCTTCAGCAAGATGGGGGTCGGCTCTCGCACCGAAGCGGTGCTACATGCCCTGAGAAAAGGTTGGATCACCCTGGAGGATACCGTATAGAGACACAACGCTGGAATCGCTCTAGGCTTTGGTAGAGGGAACTATGAAAAGCCCCCCGCTTTCGCTAGCGGATCGAGGCAAGAAACTAGTGACAAATCGCAAATTCTGGCTCGTTGGAGGCATGTTGGCTGTTGGTACGCTCTTTCACTACGGCGGTGAGATACGCTATCTATCGCTGGCGATCTCTGGCCGACCTTTCTTTTCCACTCGGCATACCATGGAACGTGTCCTTTTTGTGCTGCCGATAGCCTATGCAGCCTTCTCCTTCGGCTGGGTCGGAGGACTCGTCGCCTTGCTGATCGCCTTGGTCGTTATGCTGCCCCACGCTTTGTTGTTTTCGCCGCAGCCAGTGGACGCTACTATGGAGATATTGGCTGTCATGGTCGTTGGTGGCCTAGTCAGTTGGATGGTGGAGACAGAAGAGAAGGAGAAAAGGCTGCGCCAGGAGGCAGTTTCACGCCTGGAAGCGACCGGCGCGGTTTCCTCTATTGTCACCCAATCTCTGGAATTGAGACAGATCCTGGGTGACGCCTTGGATAAGGTCTTGGAGGTGATGGACCTTCAAGGGGGTGCGGTATTTATCCTCGATGAAGGCGGACAGGGTCTCTCTCTTGCCGCCCATCGGGGGTTACCGGCGGAACTTACCGAAGGTGCGGATGGGTTGAAACTGGCCAGGATGATGGTGCGAGACAAAGAGTTGCGCGGCCACCTTTCCGTCTTGTTGCAATCCAAGGGGAAAGTAGAGGGAGTTCTTATCGTGGGCAGTCGAGAGCCACGCCAATTCCTGTCGGAAGAGGTAGAACTGATCACCGTTATGGGCAATCAAATCGGGGTGGCCATTGAGAATGCACGACTATATGAGGCGGAAGAGCGGCGGGCTCAAGAACTCGCCATGCTCAACACTATAGCCGCTGCGGTAAGTCAATCTCTCGACTTGGATGTGATTCTTGATAGGGCTCTGGGACAGGTCTTAGAGGTGACGGGGTTGCAGGCCAGAGGCGGTGTGTTCTTGCTGGATACGGAGGGCCAGAAACTACACCTAAGGGTCCACCGGGGGCTACCGGCGGAGTTTGTTGAAAATGAGGAGGAGGTAGCGGTAGGTGAGTGCCTATGTGGACTGGTGGCTGGGTCAGGCGAGGTGCTTCTTGGCGAGGACTTATCCGAAGATATTAGGCATACCAGAATGGGGCACTTGGAACCCCATTCCCACGTCATCGTTCCTTTGAAGTCGAGGGAGAAGGTATTAGGGGTCATGTTTCTCTACCCCAAGAGTTCATATCGGCCCAGCGCTGAAGACAGGGAGTTCTTTACCTCTATCGGCAACCAAATCGGCGTGGCTGTGGAGAACGCGAAGCTTCACCAAGATGTGGCTCGCCAACTCGACATCGAGCGCAGTCTGAACGAGGTTGCGGAGAAGATAACCTCAGAGCTCGAACTGACCAAGGTCTTACCCAAAATCCTCGAGATCGCCGAGGGGTTGGTAGGTGGCGAGGGAGGGGACATCGGTTTGCTAGACGAGGAGAAAGAGGCCATCACTTATCCGTACTTGCACAATGTGCCGCAGGAGTTGAGCAGTGTGACTGTGCCCAAGGGCAAAGGCCTTGCGGGAGAGGTGATGACCGTTGGTCGTCCCATTGTCATCGAGGATTACCGCTCCTATCCCCAGGCCATAGAGGCTTTCGTGGAGGCGGGTTTGAAGAGCGTGGTAGCCGTGCCCATCGTCAGTGGGGAGAAGATATTTGGAGCCTTGTCGGTGTTCAGCCTCAGCCAGACTAAACGCTTTTCGAAGAGGGATGTAGCGTTGTTAGCCGGTGTTGGTCGTCAGGCAGGCATCGCCATTGAGAACGCGAGGCTGTATGAG
>JBHIDN010000082.1:0-6218 GCA_046760125.1 Anaerolineae bacterium | reverse complement strand
TGGCCTTTAGCCTCCCTGGTGTCCTTTTCAGTTCCTTCGCCGGGATCGTGGTAGACCGCTTATCGAACAAGGTGGTGATGATGGCCTCCAACGCTCTGCGGGTGCTCACCGTCTCCGGCTATATCCTCTTCCTCTATACGCTGAGGGGGGGCTATCTCCTTTTGGCCCTCTATCTTCTCACCTTTATATCCTCGGCTATCGGGCAGTTCTTCAGCCCGGCTGAGGCGGCGACCATCCCCCTCCTGGTAGGGGAGAAGAGGCTGCTCTCGGCGAACGCCCTTTTCAACCTCACTCTCATCACCACTCAGGTGGTGGGGTTAATCATCTTGGCCCCACTGGGGGTCAAACTCTTGGGTATCGACCACTCTTTCGTCCTCATAGCGGTGATGTACCTGGCTGCCACGGTGCTCGTCTCCCTTCTACCCCGCGATGCGCCCAAATTAGAGCACGACTCTCAACTCTCTCCTTTAAAGGAGGCGTGGGAGGAGATCCAGGAGGGCTGGCGGTTCGTGGTCTCTCACCGCTCCATATTCCTGGCTATCTCTCAACTCACCCTAGTAGCCACCCTCTTTTTAACTTTGGCTATGCTGGCTCCCGGCTTTGCCGCTCGGGTGTTGCACCTCGCGCCAGAGGACGCTATCTACGTCTTCGCCCCCGGGGGGCTGGGGTTGCTTTTAGCCACCATCTTGGTTGGTCGCTACGGCCATCAGTTCCGCCGCGAGAGCCTCTCCAATACCGGCCTACTGATTCTAGGCCTCACCTTGATGGGGCTCACCTTCGTGGCAGGGAGGATGGGATCTTTCTCGCTCATCTCGCCCTTGACGGTGATCAGCATCCTTGCCTTCCTTATGGGCGCGGGGATAGCGATGATCACCGTTCCCGCTCAGACGGTGATGCAGGAGAGGTCACCGGCCGAGATCAGAGGCCGAGTCATCGCCTTCTATTTCATGACCTCCAACCTGGTAGCCATCCCTCCCATGCTCTTTATAGGGGTTGTGGCTGATCAGATCGGTCGCCTCTTGGGTGACCCCAGCAAAGGCATACTTTCAGTGATGGTGTCTCTGGCCTTAGTGGTCCTTTTCATCGCTGGGGCCAGCGTGTGGCGAACACACAGGCTGTCGCCGAGGGGCGAGAAGATAGGAGAACTCGCTGGCGAGAGACGAGGACGGGTCGGTCGCGCCCCTAAAGCACCTGACTCAGAACCCCCCATCTAACCCTCTTCAGCCTGCCCTCTTGCGAGATGAGAGATATAAAAGCCTCAAAAGCGTTCCTTTGCCTGACGACTCCCCGAGGGGCGACATTCGTCGTAGTGGCTATCCTCCTTTTGGCCTTCGCCCTTCGTCTCTATCGCCTCGCCGAGAGCAATATCTGGTGGGATGAGGGGTGGAGCGTCTGGCTGGCTAGGCAGGATCTCTGGAGCATCGCTCTCCGCACGGCGGCCGATGAGCATCCTCCCCTTCACTATCTCTTGCTTCACTTCTGGGACGCCATAGTGGGGGAAAGCGCCTTCGCTGTTCGCTTTTCTTCCTTGGCTTTAGGCACTTTGACCGTGGCTTTGCTCTACCGGATGGGCAGGTCGATGGTAAATGGTTGGCTTGGGCTCCTGGCGGCGCTCCTCCTGGCGATATCCCGCTTCCACATCTGGTGGTCGCAGGAGATAAAGATGTACAGCCTGGCCTCTCTTCTATCCCTCCTCTCCCTCTATCTATTCTTCCGCCTCCTGCGAGATGGACACCGGCGCCTCTGGCTCTCTTTCGTCTTGGTGAACGCTCTGGCCCTTTGGACTCATTATCTCACTATCCTCATCCTCTTGGCTGAGAACGGTACCATGCTGATCCTTCTTTTTCAGCGGGCCAAGAGGGGCGACTTTCGGCCACTCCTTATCCGCTGGGCGGCGGCTCAGATCGGTCTGACCCTTCTCTTCGCTCCCTGGCTCTATCTAGCGCTTACTCACCCTACTACTTGGAGTTCCCCTCCTCCCTTCAACTTCCCCCTTTTTCTTCATATGGCCGCCACCGTCCTCAGTTTAGGGGTAACGGTGGAGATCGAGCGGTATCTCTGGCCCACACTGGGCTTTACGGCTTTGGTCGTGGTAGGTCTCATCTCCCTTTTCAAGGGTCCAAGAAGGGAACGCCAGGGTGGTCTCCTTTTGGCGCTGACGCTCTTTGTTCCTCCTCTGGTCATATATCTCCTCTCATTACCCCCGGCTACCTCTTTCTATGCGGCCAAGATCGAAGCCCGATATCTCCTCATATTTTTGCCCGCCTACCTTTTGCTTTTAGTGGGGGGTATATGCCTCCTGGGGCGACGTGGTTGGCTCTTGGGCCTGCTCGCTTCGTCGTTTGTAGTAGGTAGCCTGGGGTATACGCTACAAGACTACTACGCTGGCCGCTACCTGAGGGACGACTATGCCACGCTGGTGGGCTACATAGAGAGTTACTGGCGAGAGGGAGATGGCGTAATCCTGGATACCGACTTCTCCTGGCCTATCTTTCTCTACTACTATAATAAGGAGGGCCCCTGGTACGGCATACCCAACGCTCTAGAGATGACCGCTGAGGAGGCGGAACATCTCCTCTCCCCCATCTTGGCTCAACACCCTGGGGTCTGGCTCCTTATGAGTCCCGATTCCCTGGTTCAGGACCCCCAAGGGTTTATACCCGCCTGGCTGGGCAGCCACACTCGTGAGGTGGTGGATCTGAAATATGGCGATAAGAGGCTCTTACTTTATTCTCAAAAGCCACGCGACCTCTGTGTCGTTCCTCCAGAGAATTTGGAGATTCAACACCCTCTATCGAGGGAATTGACCCCTGGTTTGTGGCTCGAGGGCTATGATCTTCCCCTGCGAGAGGTGCGTACTGGAGATCTCCTACGGGTGGTGTCCTACTGGCGCAGCAGTTCAAAGGTTCACCAGATCACAGTAGGGTTGATGCCTGCCAGTGAGGAGATGGTCAAAGAGGTGGATTTGCCTCTAGGGGCTGGCTGTCCGGAGGGTGAGTGGGGACAAGGAGAGGTGATACGTTTAGAACACGATCTGGCCATAACCTCGGAGATACCTCCGGGGAGGTACACCTTGGTTTTGAGGGTGGAAGGGGGGGAGAGGCAGGCTCTAACGGACATAGTTTTGACTCGTACGAGGGTGGGTGTAGTCGAGGCGGAGCCCCAGTACCCTATGACTCTTCTATTGGGGGAGGAGGTTCGCTTCAAGGGGTTCGACTTGCCTGCCCCAAGGCGTGCCAGCCTGTTCTGGCACGCGACAGGCCAGGGGCCGGGGGAGCGCACCACTTACAAACCGGGGGAGGTGATGAGGCTCATCCTCTATTGGGAAGCAGCAGCCGAGATGGAGACCAGTTACGTAGTCTTTACCCATCTTTTAGGGAAAAGTTATAACCCCCAAAGGGGCAATTTCATCTGGGGACAGGTAGATAGTGTCCCCTTAGGGGGCACTTATCCCACCACTGGATGGAGCGTGGGGGAGAGGGTAAGAGATGAATACCAGATACCGATAGAGGCTGATGCCCCGGCGGGAGAGTATGAACTAGAGATAGGGATGTATGAGCCGGTTACCGGTGAGCGGCTCTTGGTCTACAGCCAGGAGGGGACTCTCTTAGGGGATAGGATCCTTCTAGGGCGGATAAGGGTGGGGGAGTGAAAGTTGTCTGGCAGGGATAGGTGGGGTATAATGAGATATTGTTATCACCTCTAGCAAGGAAGCGTCGATGATTAACAAGGTGCTAGTGATCGGATTAGACGGGGTTCCTCTCAGCCTCATCGAGGGGTGGGCGAAGGAGGGGCTACTTCCCACCTTTCAACAGGTGATAGAAGGAGGGGCAACTGGGCTTCTTAAATCTACGGTACCCCCCACTTCAGGGCCTTCCTGGTCTTCCTTCATGACCGGCAAGAACCCGGGGAAGACGGGCATCTATGACTTCCTCTACCGCCGCCAGGGTGACTACACCTTCCCTCCGGTGAACGCCAACCGGCGAGATGGGAAAAGCCTTTGGAGGCTCCTCAGCGAGGAGGGGAAAAGGGTAGGGGTGGTGAATGTCCCCATGTCTTACCCGGTGGAGGAGGTGAACGGCTTCCTCATAGCCGGTTGGATGACCCCCTATAGCGCCCAAGATTTCATCTACCCACCGGAACTCTATGAGGAGTTGAGGAGGGAGATCGGATACTATCGGATCTACCCTGTCGAAACCTTTGCCGAGGAGAGAAAAGAGGAGTTCCTTAAGGCTTGCGACGATCTGTTGGACCTTCGCACCAGGACTAACCTCTATCTTATGGAGAGGTACCCTTGGGATCTCTTCATGACCGTCTTCTTCGACACCGATAGAGTTCTGCACCAGATGTGGCACTACCTGGACCCTACCCATCCCTGGCGGACTGGGGACGGGGGCGAGGATAAGAGCGGCCCCGTAAAGCGGTACTTCCAGAGGGTGGATAGGGCCATTGGGGAGGTTCTCTCTCGTGTGGACGATGATACGTTGGTCTTCATTATGTCCGACCATGGTATGGGGCCAGCCCATAACTTTATAGTCTTGAATAACTGGCTCCTGGACACCGGGCTCCTGAAGTTGAAGGACGACCCTTTCCGCTGGCTCAAGGCGGGGCTCTTCCGCGCCGGCTTCACCCTGCGGAATGTACATAAGATAGCCGACCGGTTGGGCTTGGCTAAGCATGTCGAATATAAGGGTCTCTACTCCATGGATCACCTTATGAAGTTGGTCTTTCTATCCTTCTTGGACGTCGATTGGTCCCGTTCTAAGGCCTATTCTTTTGGGAGGCACTTGGGCTCGATATATATCAACCTAAAGGGGAGGGAGCCGGAAGGAACGGTGCCCCCGGAGGAGTATGAGGCTGTCCGAGAGGAGATAGTTCAATTGGCTAAAGGGTTTGTCGATCCCCGGACTGGCGAGCGCCTCATCGGCCAAATCCTGCGGAAGGAGGAACTCTATCATGGGCCCCACCTGGATTGGGCTCCCGATCTCATCCTGTGTCCCAAAGACGTAAGGAATATCTTCTTCGGGCTGGCCGATTTCGGCTCCAACGTTACGGTGGATACCGTCTACCGTTACTCCGGGATGCACCGTGACCACGGGATGCTTATGATGAAAGGGAAACCGGTGAGGAAAGGGGCCAGGATCGAGGGGGCGAATATCGCGGATCTAGCGCCCACCATACTTTACGTTCTGGGGCTGCCGATACCTCAAGATATGGATGGGAGGCCTTTGCGAGAGGCTTTCCAAGAGGAGTATGTGCACACTATGCCCCTGGCCTATAGCGAGGTGGGTTCCTCCACGGGGTCAAAAGAGACCGGTTACACCGAGGAAGGGGAGAGGGAGATCCAGGAGCGACTGAAGGGTCTGGGCTACCTGGGCTGATCTATGATGAGAAGAGTTCTAGTCATCGGGCTTGATGGGGCCACTTTCGATCTTTTGGCTCCTTGGATAGAGATGGGGCGGCTCCCCACCCTCGCTCGCCTCATTGAGGAGGGGGTCTCGGGGACCTTAGAGAGCACATCGCCCCCTATCAGTTCCGCCGCTTGGGCCTCTTTTGCCACCGGTAAGAACCCCGGCAAGCATGGGGTAGTGGACTTCGTTCACCCGGAAGAGAACGGGTACCGGGTCACGATAGTCAGTTCCAAGAAGCGGGGCTCCAAAGCCCTCTGGAACCTGGTCAGCGAAGCCGGGGGTCAGGTGGGGGTGGTGGGTGTCCCGGTTACCTATCCCCCTGAAGAGGTCAACGGTTTCATGATCTCCGGTTTCCTCACCCCCAGTTCCAAGAGCGACTACACCTACCCTCCTTCCTTGCGGCGGGAATTGGATGAGAAACTGGGAGGCTTTCCACTCCTGCCCAGCGAGAAGTACCGCTCCACGGCCTCCACCGATAAGTTCATAGAGGATATGATCGCCGATATAGAGAAGAGAACCGAAGCGGTGGTTTACCTGATGGGGAAGCCTTGGGATCTCTTCTCTTGCGTCTTTTGGAGCCCGGATATGATGCAGCATGAGGTGTGGCGGCTCCTGGACAGAAGCCACCCTCAACATGACCCCGTCGCAGCCCGAGCCTATGGGGACAAGATAATAGGCTTCTATGAGAGGTTGGACGACTGTGTGAGGCGGATACTGGATCAGATGGACGAAGAGGTCACGGTGGTGGTCATGTCGGATCATGGTTTTGGCCCCACCCACAACTTCTTCTTGGTGAACACCTGGCTT
>JBHIDN010000081.1:0-6235 GCA_046760125.1 Anaerolineae bacterium | reverse complement strand
AGTTCTTGGAGATGGCGCAGGAGATGGGTGTCAACCTGTACGCCTGTGCTATGACCATGGGGGTAATGGGGGTGAAAAAGGAGGATCTCATAGATGGGGTCGAGCTGCTGGGGGCCACGGCCTTTCTCGATTTCGCATCGGAGGCCGATGTCTCGCTATTTGTATAGCACAACTGGGCAAGCAGTGCTCATGAGAAGAGGCAGCCAAGTCATGGTTCTACATTGAGCTACGATTGACAGTGTGTCAGGAGGCTGAGGGGAAAGGGGTCGGTTTTTTGGCGATGTCAAGTAAGCGCTCTGATGAGGCCATCCGCTTGGAGGTCAACCTTCGAGGGGAGGCAACTTCTCCAGGCCACATCTCCGCGCTGCCGAGGTGACGATCTTGGTCAACTCCTTCTCTACCTGGGGCGGTATCTCTTTAGGTTGATAGGCGGCGATGATCTCCTCGACTCGTTCTTGGGCTCGCTCCACTATGTTCTTTCTGCCCGCTCTCTCCCAAGCCTGTCGAGTGTGGCGGTCGATGATCGAGGAGGGGATGAACTGCTCCCGGCGGAACCATTCTCGAGTATGTTTGGTGCTCAAGAAACTGCCCTGATGGCCTACCTCTCGCATCAACTCTAAGGGGATCATCCCCTCTTGGAAGGCGATGCCTTCTATTAAGCGGCGGGCCATCCCGATGATCTCGTTATCGATGACCAGTTTCTCTTCGCTCTGACAACTCTCGAACTCCAGCATCCCGGCTCCGGAGATCATGTTCACTCTGGCCAGGGCGCCCAGGAACGTCCCCAGGGCAGATTCCAGCCCCGCTTGTCCATCTAAGAGTTTGGCGTCGCTCATCCCCAGGTAAGCGTGGGTGGGGAAGCCCAGGTGCTTTCCGATCTCCGTATAGGCGCAATCGATCATGATAGTCTCGACGGCGGCCATGGGGGTGGTGCCCTGACGCATGTCGAAGATGGCGGGCGAGCCGCCGTAGACGATGGGAGCCCCGGGGTTCGTCAGTTGATGGATAACCACCCCGCTCAGGTTCTCTGCCGTATGTTGTGCTAAGGCACCCACCAAGGTGGCGGGCGCTGTGGCTCCGGCCAGAGGCATAGAGACGAGTTCCACGGGCAACCAGTAGCGAGCACAATCCACCAGATTCTGACAGGTGATCTCGCTCCAGAGGAGAGGGGGCGAGGGGCAGATATCAAAGATGGCCAAAGGTCTCTCTCTTAGAGCCCCCACGCTTCCCGCCACAGCCACTAGCATCTCATACATGAGATGGAGGGTCTCTATGGCGAAAGCCCCGGTGACCACCGGCTTGTGGGCATATTTGAGGACTAGATAGAGGCGGTAGAGATCGGCGATCCCCTCTGGTACATCGGAGCAGACCAGAGCGGTGCTCACGGCATCCAACTGCTCCAGTCCCTCCGCCAACTTGAGATGCCTCACTAGATCGGCGGTGACCGGTCGTCTCACACGCCCGGTTTGGGAATCGAGGATAAAGATGGCGGCGGAGCCGGGGTCGAATTGGAGATGGTCGCCACTGTACTCTACGGCGACCTCTCCCTCAGCGTTATAGAGACTGAAGCCTTCTGGAGCCGTATCCAGAGCCTCTTGGACCAGAGGAGCGGGGATGCGAGCGATCCTCCTCTTTTGGTCCACGTGGGCGCCGCTCTGAGCCAATATCTCTAGGGCTTCAGGAGCGTAGACCATAACCCCAGGGTCCCAAAGGAGTTGATGGGCCTGGTCGATGATCCGTTCGATCGATCGTTCATCTAAGAATTGTAGTCTAGGTGCGCGCATCAGGAGATCTATCCTTGACTATACCTCTTGATTATACCACAATATGATTAGATGGTTGACTTAGAACTTTTGTTCTGGTATAATATGGAGGAGGGTTTTGCATTAGTTGCAAATTTCTTTCTATTGTAATAGACTACTTTTAAGAAGTGTTTCCAGAGGGGAAAGGAGTCTCCAAATGGAGAAGGAGGTGGAGGATAGAGCGTTAGAGGTAGCGCTCTCCCAGATAAGGAAACGGTACGGCGATGGAGCGATTATGAAACTGGGTAGTGCGCGGGGGATGGATGTGGAGGCTATCTCCACTGGCTCCTTGGGCCTGGATATCGCTCTGGGTATCGGTGGCATCCCCAGAGGTCGCATCACCGAGATATATGGGCCCGAGATGTCGGGCAAGACTACTCTCTGCCATCATATCGTCGCTGAAGCTCAGAAGGCTGGTGGCGTGGCGGCGTTCATAGACACGGAGCATGCTATGGACCCGGGGTATGCCGCCAAATGCGGCGTGGATGTCGAGAGCCTCTATATATCCCAACCGGATGACGCAGAGCAGGCTTTAGAGATCACCGAGGCGTTGGTGCGGAGCGGGGCCATAGATGTGGTGGTTATCGACTCCGTGGCTGCCCTCGTCCCTCGAGCGGAGATAGAGGGCGACATGGGCGAGCCCCATATGGGGCTACAGGCGCGCTTGATGTCCCAGGCTCTCAGGAAATTGGCCGGGGCTATCAAGCGTTCCAATACGGCGGTGGTCTTCACCAATCAACTGCGCATGAAGATCGGCGTGTTATTCGGCAACCCGGAGACCACACCAGGGGGGCGGGCCCTGAAATTCTATTCCGCCGTTCGCCTCGATATGCGGCGAGTGCAGTCCATAAAGGAAGGAACCAACGTAGTCGGGAACCGGACCAGGGTCTGGGTGAAGAAGAATAAGGTAGCCCCTCCCTTCAAGAAGGCAGAATTTGACATAATGTATGACGAAGGGATCTCCAGAGAAGGCGACCTCCTGGATGTGGGGACGGAGATGGGGATCATAGAGAAGAGGGGTTCCTATTACTCCTATGGTGAGATGCGGTTGGGACAGGGGAGGGAGAACGCCAAACAGTTTCTCAGGGAGAACCCTTCGTTGGCCGATGAGATCAGCAACCGCATCCGTGTGGAGGCTGGTTTAATGGAGAAGCCGGCTTCGGAATCGGGTGTGGAAGCGGTCGAGGAAGAGGCCACAGTTACCTAGCGAATTTGCCGATGTCCCCTAGCGAAGGGCTAGGGCGAAGAGAAGCGATAACCTTATCAGCCTCTTAGAAGAGCGTAAGAGACCCATTGTGAATTAGGCGCATTCGAAGAGGGCTCAATAAGTAGTTTTCCACTTTTCCCCCTTCTTGGGGTTCTATGGGCAAATTCGATGGCTGTGGCTCGGAGGCCGCAGCTATTTTATTGAGGATGGAAGGCAAAATCACGGCTCTGAGGGAGCAGAAAAGGAACAAGGATCGGGTTAACGTCTATCTGGACGGAGAATACGCCTTCAGTCTGGGGGCGCAGTTAGCGGCTGAATTACAAGAGGGTAGGTTCCTATCGGCTGCGGAACTGCATGAGCTCCAAAGACGCGACTCTTTTGCTCGTGCTTACAGGAAGGCCCTCGATTATTTAGCCTATCGCCCTCGGAGCCGGAAGGAACTTAGCGATAACTTACGGGGGAAAAGGGTGCCCGAGAGGATCATAGAGGAGGTCCTGGGAGGCCTAGCCCGAGAGGGATTGGTTGATGATCTGGCCTTTGCTCAATATTGGGTGGAGAACCGCGAGAGGTTTAGGCCTCGCAGCCGGGCCATGCTCCGTTACGAGTTGCGCCGCAAGGGGCTCGATGAGGAAGTGATCTCAGAGGCTTTGGCTGCCGTCGATGAGGAGGAGAGCGCCCGTAGGGCGGCTCACCAACGAGCCTCCAGATATGTCCGTCTGGACGAGAAATCTTTCCGCCAAAAGATGAGTCAGTTTCTGCGGCGTCGCGGATTCACCTATCACCTGATCCGAGAGGTAGTAGATTCCCTCCTGCAACAGCGGGGAGGTGACTAAGTCAGGAGTTCACCTTAGAGGGGGTGTTTGAGATATGTTTCCGTTGGATGTGGCTAATTTGGTTATGTTTCTAGCGGTAGCGATAGTAGGGTTTGCCGTCGGCTATCTGGCCAAGCAGTATCTAGGTGCTAGCCGCCTCAGGTCTGCCGAGGCTAAGGCGAACAGTATCCTGGCTGATGCCCAGACTAAGCAAAAGGAGATCATTCTCCAGGCTCAGGAGGAGGCACTTCGCATCCGCCATCAAGCGGAGGAAGAGAACCGGCGAAGGCAGGCCGACCTTCGGAGGCAGGAAGAGCGGCTACAACGGAGGCGGGAGAGCCTGGAACGCCGTCTGGAGCCTATCGAAGCCAAGGAGAGGCAACTGGAGTCCCGGGAGAGGGAGCTCTCTCGCCAGCGAGAGGAGTTGAAGGAACTGCATCGGAAGCAGATCCAAGAGTTAGAGAAGGTCTCCTCCATGACCCGCGAGGAGGCGAAGGAGGCTCTCCTAAAAGCCATTGAAAATGAGGTGCGCCAGGATGCGGCGCGGGTGATACGGGAGGTGGAGTTAGAGACCAGGGAGGAGGCCGACCGGCTGGCTCGGAAGATCATCACTTTGGCTATCCAAAGGTACGCTTCCGACCAGGTGGCAGAGACAACTGTCTCCATCGTCCCCCTTCCTAGTGATGAGATGAAGGGGCGGATCATCGGGCGTGGGGGGCGGAATATCCGCGCTCTAGAGAACGCCATGGGGGTTGATCTGGTGGTCGACGATACGCCAGAAGCGGTTACCATCTCCAGTTTTGACCCCGTGCGGAGGGAGATAGCCCGTCTAGCCCTCACTAAACTGATCATGGATGGCCGCATCCATCCGGCTCGCATCGAAAAGGTGGTGAAGGAATCCCAAGAGGAGGTGGAGGCGACCATCATAGAGGAGGGACAACGGGCTGTCTCCAAGGTGGGCCTCCCGGGGCTACACCCGGAACTGATCAAACTGTTGGGGAAGCTGAAATACAGAACCAGTTATGGTCAGAACCAACTGATCCACGCTTTAGAGACGGCCCATCTGGCGGCCATAATGGCCGCGGAGTTAGGGGCGGATGTCGATCTGGCCAAGGAGGCCGGGTTGCTCCACGACATAGGGAAAGCGGTGGATCACGAAGTGGAAGGGCCCCACGCCCTCATCGGGGCAGACATCGCTCGCCGCCTAGGCAAGTCTCCCCAGATAGTTAACGCTATCGCTGCCCACCATCATGAGGAGGAGCCCCAAAGCGTGGAGGCGATCCTGGTAGAGGCGGCCGATGCCATCTCTGGCGCCCGGCCTGGTGCTCGTCGCGAGAGCCTAGAGAGTTACATTAAGCGGATCAAGGCCCTGGAGGAGGTAGCCAATTCCTTTGAGGGGGTCGCCGAATCCTACGCTATCCAGGCCGGTCGGGAGATAAGGATCATCGTTAAGCCCGAGGAGATCGATGACCTGGCCACCATTCGTCTATCTAAAGATATAGCCAAGAAGGTGGAAGAAAGCCTGGAATACCCCGGCCAGATCAAGGTCACCGTCATCCGCGAGACCAGGGCCGTGGACTACGCCAAGTAGCCTAGGACAAAGCCCGGGCTGGAGAGGCTTCTTGACCTCTGTGGGATCTGCAAAAGAATCTGCTATAATGTCCTCGCTTGCCTACTACGCTTATATGTTGTAGTATCGGGTGGTGTGTTGATGGTCTTACCATAGCGAGGAGGCCCACTTTTGAGTGCCATCGATGAGGTGAGGGAGAGAACGGACATCGTGGAGTTGGTGTCCGCTTATCTCCCCTTGCAGAAGGCAGGCCGCAACTTCAAGGCCCTTTGTCCTTTCCATAAGGAGAAGACCCCTTCTTTTATCGTCTTCCCCGATAGTCAGAGGTGGCATTGCTTCGGAGCCTGCGCCGCTGGGGGGGACGTTTTCACCTTCGTCATGAAGATGGAGAACTTGGAGTTTGGCGAGGCCCTCCGCTTTCTGGCTCGCCGGGCAGGCATCTCCCTCGCTCCTCGCCGCGAAGAGGAGGTGGAGGGGGAGAAAAGAAAGCGTCTGCTTCTCCGCATCAACGCTGCCGCGGCTCAATATTTCCACCATCTCCTTCGGGAGAGCCCGGAAGGGGAGTTCGTAAGAGAGTACCTCGCACGCCGGGAGATAGAGCCCACCAGTATCGAGGCTTTCCAGTTGGGGTACGCCCTAAATGAATGGGAGGCCTTAAAGAGGTATCTTGTGGGGAGAGGGTACGAGGAGGCCGATATCTTCGCCGCGGGGCTCAGCGTGGAACGCGTCCGAGAGGAGCCTGGAGGGAAGGGTGGAGGGTATTACGACCGTTTCCGAGGGCGGCTTATCTTCCCCATCCGGGACATTCGAGGGCAGGTAATAGGTTTTGGCGCTCGGGCCTTAG
>JBHIDN010000080.1:0-6287 GCA_046760125.1 Anaerolineae bacterium | reverse complement strand
TCTGTCCTGCTGTAGGTGTCGGTGTCGGAGGGGGCTCAGCACCACCTCCGCAGCCGACAATGAAGAGTAGGGCTAGGGCGATCAAGACCAGGGTTTTCGCAGTTCTCATCTATCTCTTCTTAGTAGTCCGCTAGGAGCGGTCGTGACCAAGCGGTTTTTCACCCCATCACCGTCTCTCTAGACTCACCCCTTCAACCCCGTCCGGCCGATGCCCTCGATGAACTGCCGCTGGGCCAAAAGGTAAAGCACGATGATGGGCACCAGGGCCATGGTGGTGGCGGCCATCAATAGTTGCACTTCCGCCCCTGATTCGCTAATGAAAGAACTGATCCCCACTTGTATGGGCCGCAGTTCCTCCTTTCCGGTGACGATGAGGGGCCAGAGGAAGGCGTTCCAACTCCAAAGGAAGTTGAGCAGGCTAACGGTGAGGAGAACAGGCTTGGACAAGGGGAGGACAACGCTGATCAGAAATCGAAAGTGGCCACAGCCATCCAAAAGGGCGGCATCGTAGAGGTCCTGGGGGATGGCGGCGAAGTGTTGTCGTATCAGAAAGATGCTGAAGACGCTGGCCGCGAAGGGAACCACCATGGCCGCGTAACTGTTATACCAGCCGCTCTGTTCCGTTCCTAGCAGATTATACCCGAAGAGGGGAAGTTGAGGGTGGAAGGGTACCCGCCGGATGATGATGAAATTGGGTATGAGAGTCACCTCAAAAGGGATCATCATGGTGGCCAAGAAGCCTAGAAAGATAACGTTCTTACCAAGGAAGTCTATGCGGGCAAAGGCATAAGCAGCCAGCACGGAGGTAAGAAGCACCAACACCACCTGGCTGAAGGAGAGAAAGATGCTGTTTGCAAAGTAGCGCGGGAAGGGAGCGTAGTTCCAGGCTTCTATATAGTTGGATAGTCGCAAAGTAGAGGGAAGGAAAGTAGCCATAATCCACTCTTCGTAACTCTTGAAGGAGGTCAACACCATCCAGAGGAAAGGGAAGGCAGCCACCAATACCCCTCCTAGGAGGACCAAATGGATCAAGGCTCTTCCTAACCCTCTAGCCAGGCGAGCACGCCCGCTATCATCTACCATATTTCTCTCCTAGGCAGGGTTGAGGGCGACCTACTCTCCATAGTGAACCCGCCTCTCCCCGATGCGGAACTGAAGGAAGGTCAATAACAGGATGACCCCGAAGAGAACGAAGGCGATGGCAGCGGCGTAGCCCATATTAGGCGATCCGTACTCCCCGATGAACCATCTGTAGAGGTAGACCGTAGCGGTGGCGGTGGTGCCCAAAGGCCCCCCGGTATCTACGGCGGCGGCGCGGTTCATGACGAATATGTTGGTGAAAGCCTGGAAGTAACCGATGGTGGCTATCAAGACGATGAAGAAGGTGGTCGGTGAGAGGAGAGGCAGGGTAATATGACGAAAGAGCCCCCATCGTCCCGCGCCATCGATCTTGGCCGCATCGTAGAGTTCGCCAGGGATGTTTACCAGTCCGGCTAGGAAAATCACGGTGTCGAAGCCCACGTAGTGCCATATCACGTAGGTCATGATAGTGACTAAGGCCAGGCTGGGTCCCTCGGCCCAGCCCGGCACACCGATGCCGAAGTACCCCAGGACCAGGGCGAAGATCCCCGTGGGCTCCGTTAGCCACCGCTGACTGCCGATGCCCAGGAGGTCGAGAACCTGGTTGGCGATCCCTCGCTGTGGGTTGCCATTGAAGATGAGCGCGGCCCATACCGCCGCGGCTGCCGCAGAGGAGGTGATGTAGGGCAGGAAATAGACGGTGCGGTAGAAGCCCCGCCCGCGAATGTTTTGAAAGAGCAGATAGGCCAAAATGAGGGAGATGACGATGGTAAAGGGAACCGTCCCTAGGACGTAGAAGATAGTGACCTTGAAGGAGCCCCAGAAGTGGGGATCGCCCAGGACCTTGCTGTAGTGGGATAGGCCTATGAAAGCGCCCTTCTTGATCTTCCATTCATGAAGGCTGATGTAGAAGGCGTAGCCAACCGGAAAGAATTGGAAGATGAAAAGGACGGCACCAGCGGGCAACAGGTATCCATATGCTAGAAGGGTCTGACTCCAATAGCGCCTACTGCGGGTAGAACCCCCTATCGAGGCCCTTCGCAGTTTGACTAGAACAGAGGAAAGACTAGTCACGCGCTATCCCCCGCACCCGATGGCCCGCCCAACTTTCGACAAATTACATACTAGCAGGCCCATGGCTCGGTGTCAAGGTCCGCACCTTAAAAGTGTACAAATCTCCCTAGATAGACGATTCCTCTGTCCGACCCATGCCGCCTCGTGTCTGGGCTTGAACCCGTAGAACAGTGGTCATCTACACCCTGGGGAGAAGAAATGGCAAACGCTCTCTCCAGCATCTATTCACGCGAAGACCGCCGGGGCAAGGCTCCCAGATAGCCGTCTCGAGTCGGGTGAAACGGGGCAGTGTAGCCCTATATAGCACCCTCCAACCCGTCTTATAGATCAAATATCTTTCCAGGATTCATAATGTTTTGGGGGTCAAAGGCTCGTTTAGCCCTCTTCAAGAGGTTCAACTGGCCGAGTTCGATTGCCATGGGTAGGTATGGTTTCCTAATCACACCGATCCCATGCTCGGCAGCGATCTTCCCTCCCAAAGCAAGGGTCTTCTTGAATATGGTTTTGCAGATATCAGGATATTTCCTAAGCCAAGCCCCTTCATCATATTTCCCCGGAAACATTACCACATGTATATTGCCGTCGCCTGCATGGCCAAAGCAGGCAGCCTCAAAGCCAGTGCTGTCCGCTAGGCGGTTGATCTCTACTATCAGATCGGGCATAGATGCCCGGGGGACAACAGGATCTAGGCTCCGGTACAGAGAGCTCCTGGCCGCCGCAGCCTCAAAAAGGCACCGGCGGAATTTCCATAGGCGTTCGCGGCTCGCACTACCACGGGACACTAATATCTCTATAGCACCGTTCTGGCTACAGATTTTCCCGATAGCCTCCATCTCTCTATCGAGATCCCTTTTCTCGCTTCCATGTAGAGTAATGAGGAGGTGGGCTGCGGCATTTGGAAAGGGGGGCTCCCGATCTAGGAAACCCCTCCCCAGTTCCAGAGAGGCATGGTCCATCAGCTCCAGAGCGGCAGGTATTACCCGACTCTTAATGAGTGCAGAAACGGTATTGGAAGCACCATCTACGGAAGGATAGGCAACTAAGAGATCGGCTCTGGCCGGGGGAAGTGGTACCAGTCTCAAGATGGCTTTGGTAACAATACCAAGGGTACCCTCAGAACCTACGAAGAGCTGGGTCAAGTTGTATCCGGTGGCATCCTTTACAACCTTCCCTCCTGTCCTTATTATCTCCCCGGTAGGCAGAACCACCTCTAAACCGCAAACGTAATCCTTCGTTGACCCGTATTTGACGGCGTGTGGACCCCCCGCTCCCTCGGCGATATTTCCGCCCAAACTACAACTGTCCAAACTGGCAGGATCGGGCGGGTAGAAAAGGCCCTGATCCTCAACATACCTGTGGAAGTTTCCCGTTATCATGCCTGGCTCCACCGTCGCCATAAGATTGTCCAAATCAAGTTCAAGTGGTTGATCCATCCTTTCCATCGAAATGACGATGCCGCCGTGAACGGGAACGGCTCCACCACTTAGGCCATACCCCAATCCCCTGGGTGTGATGGGAATTCGGCTCTCATTGGCCAATTGAACGACTCTTTGAATTTGATCCACATTTCTCGCCTTTACAACCGCCTCCGGATAGGCTTGTATGCCCCTAGTCTCATCCCTGGAATAGGTTTCTAAAACTTCTTCCGAAGAGAAGATGACATCCTTTCCAACCTCTTTCTCTAATTTGTCCAAGAGTTTGTCGTCAACCTTATTGTACATCTCCTGCCTCGCTCACCTTCCCCTCACTATCTCCGACCCGCAGGATCGTCACGCCTTCATTATGCCCCTGGATGCGAGGATGATAGTTCTGCTCGAAGATGGCTGCCCAGGTGATGGCCCCGATGATGGCCATGGCCAGGAAGAGGGCCCAACCGCTCCCATCCCAATCTGGCGAACAGCTACTTGATCAAACCCCGGTTGAGCAACCGCTCATGCTCCCAGGTCGCGTAGTCCACAGGGGGGTGGACGATTTCGCCATCCGGCTTTCGCTGAAGCCTTGCCACATCATTAGGACATCCCGTGACACATAACCCGCAGCCAACACACCGTGCCCGGTCCACAACAGACACCCCGTCCTGCTCAGAGATCGCATGCAGTTGGCATCGCTCTATGCATGTTCCACATCCCAGGCATTCATCAGGATCAATGACCGCGTAGTAGTTGGCATGGGCTACCGAGTTCTCGATGCCCCAATCGGTGATTCCCCGAAGTATGCCACAGCAGCAACCGCAACAGTTACAGATGTAGCCGATTCCTTTCATTACGTTGCTTACCGTATGAACCAGACCGATTTCCTCGGTTTGATCAAGGATGGCCAGTGCTTCTTCTTGGGAAATATCATCATCAACCGGGCTGGGAGAGCGCTCAAGCGAGGAGAAGTTAAGGCAAACTCTCAGCGGAAAGTTACACCGACGACCGATGTGGTCCTGCTGCACTTTACAGATGCAATTACGGAGACGAAACGTCTTGGCGGCCAGGAGAATCGCCCGGACGTCGTCATAGGGGAGGATCCATTCGGACTTCACTGCGCTTTGTGCAGGGACAACACGGTGTAGAGCAGGCTGTGGCTTCATGATCCCTGCTGCCCCTCCATCCGCCATATACTCCTCGAAGAGGTGAGCGAGCTCGTGATCCATGCTCTCCAACTGTGCTTCATAGATTCCGACGACCCAGGGTGCCAATCTAAATCGTGGCTTCCCGGTCTGCTTATCGAACCATACAAGGCCACGCCTGGCCATCTTCTTTAATCTTGTTCTGGCCTCCTCAGCAAGCAGTCCAACCCGTTCGGCTATCGCGTCAATGGGTTCCATGTCGCCGCCCAGTTGACTAGCTAACCAGGCTTCCTCCAGCGAGAAGATCTTTTTCAGAAGTGGTATCTCAACGTTCGATGGTGTTCTGGGAAAACCGTTGGGAAGCCTGTTCAAGGCGTCCGCAAGCCGCTCGTAAATGTCATTGGTCATCTTATCACCCTTTCCCCACTTCTAATGGATCTGTAGGGTGGTGACGCCTAACGATTGATGCAGCCAAGTCATCGGACATCTCACATCTCGGCCAGAGGCTCACCCGTCTTCTCAGACCCCGACTCCCGGCCGCACCAAGCGGCGGGAGCAACATGACTGACCCCCCATCAGCCTCCCAAGAGGACTACTCTTTCTCCTCTTCGGCCTTCTCTGCCGGGGCCCAAGAATTTTGAAGCCTGTCCAACTCGGCATTGATCTGGCGCAGCACTCGCAGGAACCCACTGCGCACCTCCACGCCCAACTCTCCGCTTTGGGTCTTCTCTTTCACCTCACGAGCCTTGACCTCCAAGACCTCACCCTCGGCGCTGACTCGAGACTCCCTGAGTGTTCTTTCGATCTCGCTGGCAAGAGCGTTCAAGCCACTTACGATCTCGGCTTCAAGTTGACGCCGCTCTTCGCTCTCCCAAGCGGCCTTGGCGGTGGAATGCAGCTGCCTTCCCAACCGCTTCAGCTCTTCCGCGATCTCTCCCTCGGCTCCTTCGGTCTCCTCACTCACGGTTTCTCCTCCTGGATGCTTTGTTGGCGCTGCCGAATAGCCTTATCTTTCCCCATTTGTTAGACAGCCAAGCCTGAACTCCGTCTGCTTGACTGCCAGTGTACTCCCAAACCAAGACGCCGTCAACTTACACCCGTTTTAACCAGCGATTCCTCGGGTGTAGGTATGAACTGAACTTTAGCGCCTAAAACGTGTCGCTTGGGTAATCTTATATTCAAAAAGGGGCGGGAATCGCGGTTGGGGCGGGGTCTGGCAGGATAACCATAATAATAGAGGTAGAAAGAGGGCGAGTGAGGCTCCGGTACACCTTCCCGCTCCAAGAAGGGGGTCCAGGGGTTCATCCGCGAACTGAGGGAGTCCCACGACGCCACCATCCTTCTCACCACCCACGACATGCAGGAGGCGGACCTCCTTTGCGACCGGATAGCGATCATCGACAACGGCCGTATCAGGGCTATAGATACCCCAGAAGGCTTAAAGCGATCGGTGCCCCGAGGGGATGGGGAGCCGTCCCTGGAGGACGTCTTCATGGAACTTACAGGCAGGAGCCTGGAGGAAGGCGAGGAGTAGGGGGCGAGCAGATTGGTCGCCCCCTATTTATTGACTACTTCGAGC
>JBHIDN010000079.1:0-6305 GCA_046760125.1 Anaerolineae bacterium | reverse complement strand
ACTATCCCGTAATCGGCTATCTTGAAGATGGGGGCCTGAGGGTCCTTATTGATGGCCACGATGACCTTGGAGCCCAGGATCCCCACTGTGTGTTGGATCTGGCCTGAGATGCCGATCCCTAGATAGAGCCTGGGGTTACACTTCTTTCCGGAGAGGCCCACTATCCGCTCCTCGGAGAGCCAGCCGAAGTCGGAGGCCAACGATCTGGTGCAGCCTATCTCGGCTCTGAGGGCTGGGGCTAGATTCCGAATGAGTTCCAGATCCTCCTCGGCAACCAGCCCCCTGCCCACGCAGATAAGAACCTCCGCATCTTCCAGGCTCACCGCCTCCCTTCCTTTGGGACGCCTCTCCACTATTTCGAGCCTGGGCTCCTTCAACTCCAGTTCTACTTTAATCAGTTTCCCCTCTTTTGGCTCCTTGGGGCCCAACTCGAAGGTTTTGGGCATCACAGAGATGACCTTTCTCTCCGTCTTTATCACCTCTGAGGCCACGGTGTTCCCGCCTAGGGCGTATCTCTTGGCCACCAGGTTTCCGTTCGCCACTCCTAGATCGATAGCCTCGGTGATACAGCCACAATCCAGCCTCTGGGCCACTCGGGGGGCCAACTCCTTCCCCCTCTTGGTGGATCCGAGGAGCAAGATATTAGCCCCAGAGTTCTCCATGATCTGGTGGAGGGCTTGGGCGTAGACCTCGGCATGGAAGTCGGCGAGAGACGGATGCTCGCTCCAATAGACCGTATCAGCACCATAGGAGAAGTATTCATCGGCTTTTTCCCCAGCGCTCTGGCCCAAGCAAGCAGCAGCCAAACCGGTGTTCAGTTCCGCTTTGAGTTCCTGTCCTTTAGAGAGGAGTTCAAAGGCCAGTTCCTCTTTCTCAGAATAAACTAGGATCATGGCTGACCCCCCAGCACCCCTTCCTTGAGGAGAGCGTCGATCAATTGATCGACCTTCTCATCGAGATCGCCTTCTAGGATAACTCCCTTTCTCTCCTGTTCCGGGGCCAGGTTGCTTATGATCTCCAGGGAGGAGGCTTCCTTCCCTACCTCATGGGCGGAAAGGCCGAGATCCTCGCTGGTCCATTCCTGTAACGGTTTCTTGGCGGCCTTCAGTATCTGAATGAGTGAGGGCAGCCGAGGCTCGTTGATCTCGCTGGTCACCGTGATCAGGGCCGGCAGACGGCTCTCCACCACCTCGAACGACTCTTCCATATCCCGCACGGCCCTCACCTTATCCCCTTCGATCTCCAACTCCCGGACGTAGGTGATAGAGGGCAAGTTCAGTATCTCGGCCAACCGGGAGGGTACCTGGCCGGAGTAGTTGTCCGTGGAGCCCTCGCCCAGGAGAACCAGGTCGTATTCTCCGATCTTCTCTATGGCGCGTGCAAGTGCCTGGGCAGTGCTTCTAGTGTCCGAGCCCTGAAAGGCTGAATCGATGAGGAGGACCGCCTCATCGGCGCCCATGGCTAAGGCTTCCTTTATCGTGTCTCTCAGTTTAGGGGAACCCAGGGCCAGAGCGGTCACCGTCCCCCCCTCCCTCTCCACTATCCGCACCGCCTCCTCCAGAGCGTTCTTATCCATATCCCCGAAGAGGAATGGTACTCCCTCTAAAACTGGCTCACGGGTATCCCGTTTTATTCTTATCTGTTGGAGATCCGGTATCTGCTTGAGACAGACTACGATCTGCATCTCCTCACCTCCTCTTAGCCGAATCTGTACTGTACCCCGAAGCCGCCTCGGGGGTAGTTCCAGGCCAAAGCGGTATCGCAGGCTATGGTACAGGTCCCACACTCCAGGCAACCCTCATACCTTATGAGGATCTCCCCCTCCTGGCCCAAGGTGTAGACCTGTGCCGGACATACGTACAAGCAGTACCTGGTCTGGCACCGCTCTCTGCATCTCATCTCATCTATCTGGATATGGCTCTCCTCGTCGACCTTGAAAGCATCGAGAGCCAATCTGGCGTCTATACTCATATTCTCCAAACTCTCAGTAGATCCCCCACCGCGGAGGGGATTAGTCTCCTGGCCTCCCTCCACAAGGTGGTGGAGATCTTCTCTTTCGGCTCCTCGCCTATCCACATGAGCCGCTCCAGGCTCTCAGCGAGAGCCTGAGGATAGAGGTTGAAAAGCCTGGGGTTCTGTAAGAAATGGGGCATCTCCCTGAAGGTTTCCAGGTCCTTGAGGACGAAACTCTCTTTAAGCGACTCCTCATAGCGAGATAGGGAGGCTGGGGAAAAGTCGTTTCTCTTCTTGGCTTCTATTATCGTTTGGGCGGCCAAGGCACCGGAAGCGAGGGCGAAATCCATCCCCCTCACTATGAGGCCGGTGTTGAGGGCTAGGCCAGCGGCGTCCCCCACTACCAAGATGCCATCGCCATAAACCCGGGGCATACTCTCCAGGCCTCCCTCGGGCACTATATGGGCCGAATACTCCACCGCATGCCCCCCTTCGATCAAAGGTTTTATCTCTGGTCGCTCCTTGAAAGAGTCAAGGAGCCGATGGAGTTCGAACCCCGGCTCCTTCTCCATCAAAGCGCTGATGCCCACGACCACTCCCAGGGAGATGGTATCGATATTGGTGTACAAGAAACCTCCGCCGAACATCCCCTCGGTTAGGGAGCCGAAAAAGAGTTGGGCTGCCCCCTCCCCCTCGCCGAGGCCAAACCGCTCTTCGATGGCACCTGATGTTAGCTCGATCACCTCCTTCACGCCCACGGCGTAATCTTGAGGCTTGCGCCCCTTGCCCAGGCCTGCCTTCTCCACCATGAAAGAGAGCGCTCCGTCGGCGGCCACGACCACGTCGGCGTGGATCTCCGCTTCGCTGGTCACGATACCGATCACCTTCCCCTCTTGCCGCAGGAGGTCATCGACCCTATTCTTGGGAACGATGAACGCTCCTTTTTGAGCGGCTCTTTCAGCCAACCAGGGGTCGAACTTAGCCCTGAGGATGGTATGGCTATGATAGGGCTTCTCCTTGAACCGTCGGCTTGTGAGTTCAAAGGTGACCGATGACCCTTCCCCCATAGCGGTGAGCCTTTCTTTGGTTACATGCCTCTCTAGGGGGGCTTCCTCCCAAATGGGGGGGAAGAACCTCCTCACGGGGTGGAGGTAGAGCCTCCCCCCGGTGACGTTCTTGCTCCCGGGGAAATCTCCCCTCTCTACCACCAGGGCCTCTAAGCCGGCATCGGCCAGATGGTAGGCACAAGCGAGGCCAGCCAAGCCGGCCCCTACTATGACTACCTCCACCTTCTCCGCTTCGGCCATCGGTCTCTCCCAAACCTCTTCTCATTCGCAGAGGGGCTAAGAATGAGGCAAGGCCCCGCCTTGGCCCAAGGGGAGCCCTGCCGAGACCCCATGGATACCGCTCTACTTTGGTGGCTTCTGGGTGCCGCGGTAGGGGACGGCCTCGTCACCGGCGTAGTCGCGAGCGATGATGATCTTCATGATGTTCTGCCCGCCTTCGGCACCTACGCAGTATGATAACACCCCTCGCAGACCCATCTCCACGGGACAATCCCTGGTGTACCCAAAGGCCCCCAGTTGTATCATCACGTGTTGGGCGATCCGTGCCGCCAGCAAGGGGGCCCGGAGTTTGCACATGGCTACAGCCTTGTTGATATCCGTCTTGGTGAATTCGCCTGTGCCGGCGTAGAATCGGTCCACCATCCAGGCTGCCTTTTGGAGCATGAGTTTGGTCAGCTCCAAGTCGGTGTGATCCTCGGCTATCTCAAAGGAGATGCCCTCAAAGTTGATCAAAGGCCGGCCGAAGAGGATCCGCTGCTTGGTGTAGTCCACCCCGATCTCCAGCATCTTCTCCGCGGCACCGGTGCAGGCGGCGGCCACTACGATGCGGGCTACGTTGAACCCCTCCATGTTCATATGGAAGCCCCTGCCCACCTCGCTCAATCGACAGTAATCGGGGACTTCCACATCTTTGTAGATGAAGCCCCCAGTAGAGAGTCCCATCCGTCCCATGTCCTTGTAGACGGTATGGATTATACCTGGAAGGTTAGCCGGGATGTAGATGAAGGTCATGCCCCGATGGCCTTTCTCGGGGTCGGTTACCACCAAGGTACAATGGCCGCCTCCCCTGGTGGTCGCTTCGGTAACTCCGCTTATATAGGTCTTCTCTCCAGTGATGATCCACTTATCACCCTTCTTGACCGCCGTGGTGGTGATGGCGCTCACATCGGAGCCGCCTTGAGGCTCCGTGGTATTGATGCCCACGAACCACTCGCCGGAGGCCACCTTGGGCAGCACTTCCCTCTTCAATTCCTCACTGCCGTATCTGACGATTAGATAGCCCCAACCGAGGCAAAGCAGGGTGTAGACGGGGAGGGACATGCTGAGTTCTGCTCGGGCTAGTTCATGTATGGTGATCATGGCGTAGACCATCTCCTGGCCGGGCATGGCCGAGCCTCCATACTCCTCGGGGATGGTGACGCCGAAGATACCTAGTTCAGCCATCCCCTGGATTATCTCCTCGGGGATGCCCGCTTCCTTCTCATCGATCTCCCGAGCCCGAGGCTCGATATTCTTTTCCGCGAACTCACGGACCATCCTCTTCCAAAGTTCTTGCTCCGCGGTCAGTCGAAAATCCATATCGCTTTCGCCTCCTTCTCATTTGCGAATTTGCGCACAAATACGCCCCACATCATACCATTGACCTATATTCGTGTCAAGGGAACGGAGGTGATTCCTGCCTATGGTGATGAGTAATCTAAGAAAGGCTTGCCTTCTTCGACGGGATTAGACTGAATTCACCACACCAAGTGCCGATGGCGATCTACTAGTAGAACCATCGCCCCCTATCCTTGAAGGCCATATCTCTTCAGGGTGAGCCCTCTGTAAGAAGAAGGTCAACCTTCCAGATCTTCCCTCGGGCGGATGCCATCTTTCATAACGCTTCCGCAAAGCAATTGCCAGGGGCCAAGGAAGCGAATATAATGGAAAAGAGGTGAAGGGGTTGTTCGAGGGTGTAGTTATCCTAGATTTTGGCTCTCAGTACACCCAACTGATCGCTCGGCGGGTGAGGGAGAACCGCGTCTATTGCGAGATCTTTCCCCATGATGCCCCTCCATCCGCTGTAGAAAGGCTGAGACCTAAGGGCTTCATCCTCTCTGGAGGGCCAGCCAGTGTCTATGAGGAGAGGGCACCCCGCTTGCCTCCTTACCTCCTTGAGAGCGGATTGCCTATTTTGGGCCTCTGCTACGGGATGCAACTTCTAGCCCAGGAACTGGGAGGGCGGGTAGCCCCCACGGTGAGGCGAGAGTATGGCCCCGTGGAACTCCACGTCAAGGATCCCGCCTCCCCTCTCTTCGCTGCACTCCCTTCCTCCCAGGTGGTCTGGATGAGCCATGGCGATAGGATCGAGGAACTCCCCCCTGGTTTTGTGGCCCTGGCCTATACCGAAAACTCCCCTTTTGCGGCCATGGGGGACGATCGTCGACGCCTCTACGGCTTGCAGTTCCACCCCGAAGTAGTTCACACCCCTTATGGAGGGGAGATAATCGGTAATTTTCTGTATCAAGTGTGTGGCTGCCAAGGGGCCTGGACCCCCGGCTCCTTCATCGAGGAGAGCATAGAGGGGATAAGAGAGCAAGTCGGTGAGGGGCGAGTGCTTTGTGCCCTCTCCGGTGGCATCGACTCCATGGTGACGGCCACCCTCGTGGGGCGAGCGGTGGGCAAGCGGTTGGTCTGCATCTTCGTCGATCATGGTCTTCTACGTCAGGGAGAGGGGAAGAGTAGCCTCTCCCTCTTCCACCGTCGGGGCTTGAATGTGGTTCATGTCGATGCCGGCCGGAGGTTCCTGGCAGGTCTAAAAGGGGTGATAGACCCCGAGGAGAAAAGAAGGGTCATCGGAGAAGAGTTCATCCGCCTCTTCGAGGAAGAGGCGAGGAAACTCGGCACCTTCGAGTTCCTAGCCCAAGGGACCCTCTATCCAGACCTCATCGAGAGCACCTCTCCTCACAGCCAGGCCGCAGCCCGTATTAAGACTCACCATAATGTTGGCGGCTTGCCTGAGGAGATGGAGTTCTCTCTGATCGAGCCCCTCCGCTACCTCTTCAAAGACGAGGTGCGAGAGGTGGGGTTGGCCCTGGGTCTTCCAGAAGAGATCGTCTATCGCCAGCCCTTCCCTGGCCCAGGTTTGGCGGTGCGGATCATCGGCGAGGTGACGGAAGAAAGGCTAAAGATCCTAAGGGACGCCGATGCTATAGTGGAGGAGGAGATCAAAGGAGCAGGGCTATATAGGGAACTCTGGCAGAGTTTCGCCCTCCTCACCCCGGTGCAGAGTGTGGGGGTGATGGG
>JBHIDN010000078.1:0-6328 GCA_046760125.1 Anaerolineae bacterium | reverse complement strand
CTTTATCCCTCCTCCCATTAAAGACGGCCCCTGCCAGACCAAGAACTGCCAAAAGGTGCCAACTTTGCGAAAGATTTGGAATTGCATCTGCTCATCTCATCTAAAAACGGCGGCCAATCGAGGCCGCCAGTCCAGATTCGCTGCTCCAAAGGTAGGGATCACTTATATCTTATCCCCTCGAAGCGGTAGAGTCGGACCGGCTCAGCGGGCCCGATGCCCGCCTTCCGTCGGCAGATCTCCACTTGGTACTCTGCCGTATCGACCCCCTCTAGATCGGGGAGGAGGAGCCCGCGCCTCCAGCCTCTCTCCACGATGACGCCGTACCGTTTGGGATCCAGATCCTCCAGTCCCTCCACTGGTTCAGGGGTAGTGAGAACATCGACGGAGATATCGAGGTCATCGAGTTCCTCACGCCGCAGCGGAGGGAAGCGAGGGTCCCGAGTGGCTGCGGCTATGGCGTTGCGAATGATCTCCTGGGCCACGTTCTCCTCCACGGGCTCGATGGTGCCTATGCAGCCCCGAAGCTGCCCCCTCTTCTTGAGGGAAACGAAGACCCCAGCCCGCTCCCGCATCTCGGGCGTCAGTTCCTCGGGAGGGGAGATAACCCGCCCCTCCTGGATATACCTCCTGATCGTCTCCCGGGCCAGGCGAACAAAAGGGTGAGGCTGTGCCATACTTCCCTCCAAATCTCTATGCAGCCATTCTAACCTTGAGTCTTCTCGATGTCAAGCCTCCGTGTCAGTCAATAGGTAATGTTGCCGAACGGAGATGGACAGCCGCTGCCACACGTGCTATACTCAATGTATTGGTGTGCGTCATATCCTACCTTTGCTTCGTTGCGGCAAGCGTATTAGGCGGATGAAATCTCGGCCTAATATGCGATAAGGGAGGTATAATATGGAAAACTGTTCAAACATCAAGCTGGTCATCGATGCTCTAGTTGCTATTGGGACCATAGGCGTCGCAGTGCTCGCGATTTGGGGCGACTGGTTCAGAGACAAGCTTGCATCGCCCGAGACCAAAATAACTCTTCGAGACACTAAAGGAAATCTAACGACCCTGAATGGCCGAAGAGCCATCTACTATCACCTGGTAGTGCAGAACAAGCGGAAGTGGGCTCTAGCAAGGGGTGTTCAGGTAATGATCAGCGGTATCTGGAGACGAGCCGCTGATGGCAGCTTCAAGCCTGAGACCCTCGCCGTCCAATTGCCTCTAACCTGGGCTTTCCCTCAGTTTAACCCCATCAACCCAAGAATAAGGGACCGAAAAATCTGCGATCTGGGGTTTGTTGTGGAGGGAGATAGCCAGTTTAAACCATCTCTTTACTTCTACCCCAACAATTTCAGAGGGTTCGTCGCGGCGAACGATGCTGTCCGGCTTGCTCTTGAAATCGAGGCGGAGAACTTTACCTCAAAGACCCCTTACGTTGTAGAAATATACTGGGATGGTCAATGGACAGACGATCTCGAAGAGATGAAGAAGCACCTTGTAATCAAGGAGATTGGACCCAAACCTTCGCGTCAGCTCTAATATGATACACACAGCCGCCTAACCACTCGCTCGAGCAGACGCCGGCTGCTGGGCAGAAATCAATACTTGGCGTCTTCCGGCCCCGCTCAGCTGGCGTCTGTTAGGGGACATCTGCCACTCTTTCGACAGTCGGTCCCAGCCAAAAGGCTGGGGCTCTTTTATTCGCTGTCTTTGCAGGGGATTTTGAGGATGGGTAGTGAGGGCTCTTCTAAAGTTGAGAGGCAAATATCAAATGCGTGCGATCGATGGCTTTTCCCGCCCTTTCTAAGCCCAGGGCAGCCAGCACCTCGTCGGGGCGTCCGGTCCCCCCGGCATCGTGCTTCAAGCGCATCCAGAGACTCGAGCCCTCCAACCGGAGATCGTCGATGAGAGGGCGGAGATCGTACTTCTTCCCTCGTCGTTCGCGGGGGATGGCTTCAGCGGCCAAAAGTTCTTCGATCTTGCTCTCCATCTCTTCATCGTCCAGGGGAGAGACGGTGTATTCGGCGAAGCGCACCTGCGATTGGAGGGAGGGGAGGGCCATGTAGACCTCTCGCACCTCCCTGAGGGTGATGCCGGGAGGTATTTGTTTCTTCACACTCCGGGCGAAACTGGTCAGCGAAACGGGACGCTCCAAGAGGATATCCATCACCTCCCCCTCGCCGGTGAAGCCCACAGGAAGGGGGGCGGCGATAGATATCTTGGGCTGGGGGTTGAACCCCTTGGAATAGGCCAAGGGGGCGTTCGCCCGGCGGAGGGCCCGCTTCCAGAGCCGCATCATATCCAGGTGGGAGATGTACCGTATCTCCTCCCCCTTACTGAAAATGATGCGTATCCGCTGGCCACTCTTTACCCTCAACGATCCTCTCCCCCCTGTACTATCCTGGGCGGACAGGCCCAAAGCCCCTGGCGGGCCGCTTCACGAGCCCCAGGGAAGGTTTCGAGGACGCCACAGGCGAAGCAAGGCCCCCCTCGACAATCGGGGGTGGTCTGGCCCCGCAGGGCCCGCTCATACTCTCGGGCTAGGAACCCCTTTTTCACCCCCACATCGATATGATCCCAGAGAAGAGGAGCCTCTCTTTCCAGGGGACGCCGAGCGTAGAAATCGGGATCTAACCCTTGGCCCTGGAACGCCCCCCACCAGTTAGCGGGGTCGAAGAGTTCGTCCCAGGCATCGAACCGCGCACCCCGCCGCCAAGCCTCATGGATGACCGCTCCTAGGCGCCGATCCCCACGGGAGAGGGCGGCTTCCAGAAGCGTCGTTTGAGGATCGCTCCAACTCAAGCGAAAGTTCTTCAGTTCTCGACGCAAGAAAGCCTGCTTCTCCTCCAGGCTGGCTTCACCCTCCAAGGGCATCCATTGAAAGGGAGTATGGGGCTTAGGGACGAAGGTGGCTACACTGACGCTCACCTGGGCCCGCCGTCCATCTATCTTCCGGCCCATATCCCAGATCCGCTTCACTAGATCACAAATAGCGGCCACATCTTCCATAGTCTCCGTGGGCAACCCTATCATAAAGTAGAGTTTGATCCTCTGCCAGCCAGCGCGGAAGGCCCTCTCGGCGGTGCTCAGGATATCCTCCTCCGTGACCCCCTTATTGATCACCTCCCTCAACCTCTGGCTCCCCGCCTCTGGGGCGAAGGTGAGGCCTGTCTTCCGTCTCCCCTGGAAGAGGGCGGCCAACCCCAGGGAGAAGGAATCGACCCGCAGGCTGGGCAGGGAGACCGTGACATGCTGTGGAGCGTGCCGCTTGAGAAGCCCCCGCACCATCTCCTCTATCTGGCTGTGGTCGCAACTGCTCAAGGAGACCAAAGATACCTCCTCGTAGCCCGTGGCCTTCAGGAGCCCCTCGGCGGCAACCAGTACCTCCTCTACCGGGCGCTCCCGAAGGGGCCGATAGATCACCCCCGCCTGGCAGAAGCGGCACCCTCGAGTGCAGCCTCTCATGATCTCGATCATCCCTCGGTCGTGGACCGCTTCCACATAGGGCACTATCATCTCAATGGGGGGAGGAGGCAAGCGGTTGACTATCCGCCTAGTGATGACCGGCTTCGCTTCTGGGGCCCGAGGCCGGGGCGAACCCAAGGTGCCGTCCCCATAGGTCACCTCATAGAGGCTGGGCACGTATATCCCCTCGATCTGGGCCGCCCGACACAAGAATCGATCCCTTTCCCCCTTGCCCCACTCCCGGTAAGCCTCAACTAACTCCAAGAGCACCTCTTCTCCCTCGCCGATGACGAAGAGGTCAAAGAAGTCGGCCAAAGGCTCAGGGTTATAGGCACAACTGCCTCCCGCGATGATCAGGGGATGGCTTTCATCCCGTTGGCAGGAAAAGAGAGGGATGCCCGCCAGATCGAGCATGGTCAAGATATTCGTGTAGTTCAACTCGTAGGAGAGGCTGAAGCCGATGATGTCGAAGTCACCCAGAGGGTGCCTGGTCTCCAGGCTGTAGAGGGGTATCTTCGCCCTTCGCAGCGCCTCCTCCATATCCACCCAAGGAGTGTAGACCCGCTCCGCCAGGAGATCGTCTTCCTTATTGAGAAGGTCATAGAGGATCATGTGGCCCAGGTTGCTCATCCCCACCTCATAGAGATCGGGATAGGCGAGGAGGACCTTGATCCTGACTCGGTCCCAATCTTTAACTACGCTATTCCATTCCCGACCCGTGTAGCGGGCGGGTTTGGTCACCTGGGGCAAAATCTGGTCTAATCTTTCCTCAGAGATCTTCATACCCAACCCCAGTTAGGATTATAGCCTCTCCTGCCAGGGGCAGCAAACATAAAAAGCCCTCTTCAAAAGAAGAGGGCTTTCTTAATGGCAAATACCTCTATGTCTCTTGATACTCGATCTGGAAGCGGTCTTGGTAGGCAGGCTCTCGAGATAGGCTCTCTAAGAGCGCCTCCACCCTCTCTTTCTCCATCCACTGGGTGACGACCCGCAAAAGAACCTCTTCTACCTCCTCGAAGGTGAGGTGGACCCTATCCCCTCGCACCTCCACCTCGAAGGTCTCTCCCAGAAACCGGAGGAGATATGTAGCGTCGTGGAAGATGAGGATCTCGAACCCTCCAGGGCCATACTCCGGCTTAGAGCCGCTTACAGAGGAGAACCGATTGCCCCAAGGGTCAGTGGCCGTGATCTGGATCCCTGGACGAGGGAAGGTGCCCACTATCAAGCGGGGGCCCGGCCTCCGTTCCACCGTCATCCTCCAGCGGTGAGGTTCGGGAGGCGGAGGAGGCGGTGGGGGAGAAGGAGCCGCTACGATCTCTTCCACATCGATACCGGTATAGTAATGTTTCAATATCTCATCGTAACCCTTGCCCTGCCTGGCCAGTTCCAAGGCCCCTTCTCGGCACATCCCTACGCCATGCCCCTCTGGCTCGCCGCCCACGGGGCAAGGAACGCTCCGGCAATAGGGGAGAGCCTCCCGCCAGACGTCCTCACTGTTCTTCGTCCGCCCCCCACAGTTGGCGAAGTAGAAGGCGTTGATCACCTGGCGGGCATACGTGGCCACTATATCTTCCGTCTCCCCAACCGCTTGGTTGATAATCTCCGTAGGCAAAATGCGCTCCCAGGTCTGGCAATGGGCGGAGTTGCAGATGTTAGCGTTCTTCTCCGCATGTCTGGGGTGGAGTTTGGTATAGTAGGCGTAAGATCTGGCGGCCACGGCCTGGGCCTTGAGAGCCTCCAGGGGCCCCTCAGGGGTCATGACGCTGGCGACTACACCCTTCAAGTATTCCTCCATGGGTATAGTCACCACCCGCACGATGGGGCTATTGGGGTCTTGCCAGTCCTCTCGGATGGCCAAGGTGATATTCCTATCGAACTGCAGGGGAGGCTCAACAGGGGGCAAGGGCTCAGGGTTAGAGAGCGGCGGCCCCATAGCCATCACCGCGTCGACGACGGGGAGTTTTCCCCTCTCATCATGCCACCAACCATCCTCTCTCCAGGCGGGTGCGACGTGACCCATGAAACGGTTGGCCAAAAGCCAAGGACACATCCCGAAATACCAAGGGTAGGTGACCGCATACCGCTCTAGCCAGCGGTACATAGCCACCGTTCTCTCGGCCTGGCCACGATAATCGTAGCCCGGATAGCGAAGATCGGGCTGCGTCCAACCATCGTGGGGGACCAAGACGCCACCCTCAGTACTGATGACGGGAACCTCTAAGCCGAAATGTCTCTTGAGGAGGGTGACGGGGACCCGATGACCCATAAGGGAATTATCACCGTCGAAGATGGTCGCTCCAGGAAACTCCTCTTGGTGGATGGGGTCGTAAGGGCTCTCGAAATGCCACTCACCGCTCTCATCCTTATAGCAATGGTTAAGGACCACATCGTGAGTAGCGATCCAGGCTCCGTGCTCGAAGACGGATCTCGCCTCCCCATAGAACTCCTGGGCCATGATCTGGAAAGCGTCTTCGTACCAGTCGATGCTTCCCAAAAGGGGTGTATGCCCCGACTGAGCCATAGCCGGAAAGGCGGGGTAGCCGCCACGAGCGATCACCTCCTGGGCATCGGCCAGCCAAACCTCGACCAGAGTCCGCTTGCGCCGCCCGGCTAGGGCCTCCCACTGTCCAGGCCTCCATTCCAACGGAAGGTTGGGCTCGTTGTAGATCTCGAACCATCGCGTTACCCCTTCCCCTATATACCGGGATATGGTATCCAGAGCCTTCTGGGGGAGCCGATTGGGCAAGGGGGCGTCCTGGAAGATGCGCACGATGGGCATCACCCCATTTCGGCGCAACTTCTGGGCGAAATCGAAGACGGAGCCCGAACCGTCGTCCATCAGTTTATACCAAACCATCCCCATCTCGCGGAT
>JBHIDN010000077.1:0-6331 GCA_046760125.1 Anaerolineae bacterium | reverse complement strand
CTGGGCTGTTTCTTCACCCCCATGCTCTACGGCCTCCGGGAGAGGGAGCGGATCTTAGATCTCTTCGAGATGGCATCTGGCTCGCGGATGATGTGCAACTATATGCGCTTCGGAGGGGTAAGGTACGATCTACCCCCCGGTTTCATGCCCGAGTTGAAGAGTGTCGTGGCTGCCCTCCCCGCCTTTATCGACGAGTTCGAGAGGCTCCTCACCGAGAATGAGATAGTCTTAGCCCGTTGCCGGAACGTGGGGGTTCTGCCACCGGATATGGCCATCGCCTATTCCTGCACCGGCCCCCTCTTGCGCGCTTCCGGTGTGGACTACGATATCCGCAAAGTGGACGCCTACTCCATCTACGACAGGTTCGACTTCGATGTGCCTTTGGGGACAAACGGCGATGTCTATGATCGGTATCTAGTGCGTATAGGGGAGATGCGGCAAAGCGTGAGGATCTTGGAGCAGGCCATAGAGCAGATCCCCGAGGGTGAGGTCTCGGTTAAGTTGCCGCGGGTCTTCAAGCCCCCCGAGGGGGACGTCTATCACCGCATCGAGTCCCCCAAGGGGGAGTTGGGGTTCTATCTGGTGAGCGATGGGAGCACTAACCCCTACCGTTATAAGATCCGCTCCCCCACCTTCATCAACCTCACCGTTCTACCGGAACTGTGCAAGGGACATAAGGTGGCTGATGTAGTGGCCATCCTGGGGAGCATAGATATAGTGCTGGGCGAGGTGGATAGGTAGCCTATGGAGCCATTAAACAACCTCTTTGTTAACCTCAGTTACTTCATCTATGACCTTTTGGCTCGCTTCCTGGCCGGTTGGGCGGTGGAGTTGATCATGATGCTCCTCACCATCGCCTGCCTGATAGCCCTGGCCTTAACCACCATTATCATCGTCAACTATGTAGAGAGAAAGGTTATTGGCCGCATCCAAGATCGATATGGGCCCAACCGATGGGGGCCTTTGGGGGTGCTTCAGCCTATAGCCGACATGATCAAGATGATGGTCAAGGAAGATATCATCCCCGCTCAGGCGGATCGGTTGATCTTCAACCTGGCTCCCGTCATCGTCGTCGTCCCTACCTTCCTGGTCCTAGCCGTCCTCCCCTTTGGCAGGGGAATGGTGGCCGCCGATCTCAATATCGGCTTCCTTTACATCGTGGCTATCTCTTCCCTGGGCACCATAGCCATCCTCTTAGCCGGATGGGGGTCGCGCAACAAATACTCGCTTCTGGGTGGGATGCGGGTGGTGGCTCAGATGATAAGTTACGAGGTCCCCATGGTTCTCTCGGCCCTGGGAGCCATCATGCTCACCGGTTCTTTGTCCATGGTCTCCATAGTGGAGGGGCAAAGCCGGGTGCCCTTCATCCTCCTGCAACCCCTGGGCTTCCTCATCTACTTCATCAGCGCCATAGCGGAGGTGAACCGGGCCCCCTTCGACCTCCCCGAGGCGGAGTCGGAGATCATCGCCGGCTACCACACCGAGTACAGCGGCATGAAATACGCCATGTTCCTCCTGGCCGAATATATAAACGCTTTCATCGTCTCGGCCATCGCGGCCACCCTCTTCCTGGGTGGCTGGCAAGGGCCCTTACTCCCTCCCTACGTCTGGTTCTTCCTCAAGGCCTACGCTATCTACTTCGTCCTCATGTGGTTGCGGGGCACCCTGCCTCGGTTGCGCATCGACCAACTGATGGGGCTGGCCTGGAAGTTCCTGGTGCCTTTGGCCTTGGTAAACCTCCTGGTCATGGGCCTGGTGATAACTCTAACCCAGGGAAAGGGGCTCTTCTCTTTCGTGCTCGCCTCTTTGGTGGCTAACGGCCTCATCATGGCCACCGTGGTCATAGTCTACGCCTTCGCCATTTGGCGAAGAAGACAGGTAAAGGTCGCTGCTTAGATGCTAGGCCTGGGGATACTCAAGGGCTTGTCCGTAACGCTCCGACATTTCCTGGATACCTACCTGAGCGATCTGAAGCGCTTCCCCCACCGGTACGCGCCACAGGGTCGAGCCAGGAGACGACATCCTACCGAAAGGGGCATCTTCACCGTTCAATACCCCGAGGAGCGGCTGGAGATGTTCCCCCGCTTCCGAGGAGCGTTGATGCAACTCACGAACCCCGAGACAGGCATACCCAAGTGTACTGGCTGTGGCATCTGTGCTCGCTCCTGCCCCGTAGGGGTGATCGAGGTGGTGCGGGCGGAGGAGAAGAGGGATGGTCAGTATGTCCCCCAGAGCTACACTTGGGACCTCTCCGCCTGCCTCTTCTGTGGGCTTTGCGTGGAGTCTTGTCCCTTTGGGGCGCTCTATCATACCCCGGAATATGAGTTGAGCACCTATGGCCGCCAGAAAGGCGAACTCATATACGATCTGGATAGGCTTTTAGCCTGGGGTCAGAAGTATGCGCCCGACGGGGTTCCACCGGTGGAGAAAGAGAAGTGACTCTCATGCAAATCGCTTTCTTGGTAGTCTCGGCGGTTACCATCCTAGCCTCCTTGGGGGTGGTGGTGGGCAGGAGTATATTGCGTAACGCTTTGGCCCTCATCCTCGCCTTCTTGGGAGTGGCTGCCCTTTACGTGCTCTTGGAGGCTACTTTCCTGGCTGCCGTCCAGGTTCTCATCTATGTAGGGGCCATCGCCGTTCTCATCATCTTTGCTATCATGCTTACCGAGCGTTTGATGAGGCAAGGGCGCGCCACCAACGAACAGTGGTGGGTGGTGCTTGTGGCCTCGGCGCTTCTGGCCGCTATCCTCATCTTCCTAGTAGGAGCCGTGGAGTGGCAGGTCACCTCCGCCGAAATCGGGGGCGACCCGATTGCGAATCTGGGGCGGGCCTTGCTGACTACCTATGTCCTCCCCTTTGAGGTGGCATCTCTTCTCCTTCTCATGGCCCTGGTGGGGGCCATAATCATCGCCAGAGAACGGGAGGAGACATGATCCCCCTTAGTTGGTACTTGACCGTGGCCGCTATCCTCTTCTCTCTAGGGCTCTACGGAGCCTTGGCCAGGCGGAACGCCATCGCCATCCTCATGGGGATAGAACTGATGCTTAACGCAGTGAACATCAACCTAGTCGCCTTCTGGCGGTATATCACTCCCCAGCAGTTCATTGGGCAGATCTTCGCCATCTTCGTCATCACCGTGGCCGCGGCGGAGGCGGCGATCGGGTTGTCTTTGATCATCGCCATCTACCGCCACCGTCAAACCATCAATATCGAAGAGATCGACCTTATGAAATGGTGAGAAGATGCTGCAATATAGTTGGCTGATACCCGTCTTCCCTCTTCTCTCTTTCGCGCTCATAGTGTTCTTCACCAACAGATATAAGAACCTCAGCGCTCGCCTGGCTGTAGGGGCTATCTTCCTTTCCTTCCTTTTGGCTATGGGGGTCTTCTTCAGCGCCCTGCGGATAGAGGGCCTGGCCGAAGAGCCCTATCGGAGCGCCTTCTCCTGGTTCCCTACAGGGAAGACGAGCCTCGAGATAGGCTTCATGGTCGACCCCTTGACCGCGACTATGCTGGCTATGGTCACCACCGTCTGCCTCATGATCTTCATCTACTCTCAGGGGTATATGCATGGCGACCGGCTTTATTCCCGCTTCTTCGCCTACATATCCCTTTTCGCCACCGGGATGCTGGGGTTGGTCATCGCCGATAACTTGCTTCTGACCTTCATATCCTGGGAGATCATGGGGCTCTGCTCCTATCTTCTGATCGGCTTCTGGTTCGAGAGGCCAGCGGCGGCCAACGCGGCGAAGAAGGCCTTCATCACCACTAAGGTAGGAGATGTCCTTCTGTTCTTAGGGATGCTCCTCCTTTACTTCCAGACCGGCTCTCTAACCTTCGAGACCATCTTCGAGGAGGTGAACCTTCTCCAACCCAACATCGTCCTCGCTGCGGGGCTCCTCATCTTCGCCGGAGCGGTGGGGAAATCGGCCCAGTTTCCCCTCCATGTCTGGCTACCTGACGCCATGGAAGGTCCCACCCCCGTCTCGGCCCTCATCCACGCCGCAACCATGGTGGCGGCGGGGGTATATCTCGTAGCCCGCACCTTCCCCATCTTCACCGCCGTCCAAGGCCACCCGGCTCTGGTCCCGGTGGCCATCATCGGGGCTTTCACCGCCTTCTTCGCTTCCACCATCGCCCTGGCCCAGAACGACATAAAGCGGGTCCTCGCCTATTCTACCATCAGCCAACTGGGGTATATGATGACCGCCTTAGGGGTGGGCGGCTTCGTGGCCGGCGTCTTCCACCTCATAACCCACGCCTTCTTCAAGGCCCTCCTCTTTTTAGGTTCCGGCTCCGTCATCCACGCCGTGGGAACTAACGATATGATGGAGATGGGTGGCCTGAGGAAGAGTATGCCCCTCACCTTTTGGACCTTTTTGGCTGGGATGTTAGCCCTCTCCGGCATACCGCCTTTCGCTGGCTTCTGGAGCAAAGACGAGATCCTGGGGCACGCCTTCGATCATAATCAGGTCATCTGGCTGGTGGGGACCGCAGCCGCCTTCCTCACCGCCTTCTACATGGCTAGACAGGTTTTCCTCGTCTTCTTCGGCCAGCCCCGCAACACCGAGGTTCAAGCCCATGAGAGCCCCCCGGTGATGACCGGGCCCCTGGTCGTTCTGGCCCTGGGGGCCATGCTCCTGGGCCTCTTGGGTGTCCCCGGCGACATGCCGCTCCTAGGGCCGCTCTTGGGGAATAACCCCTTCCACCGTTTCGTAGGGGAGGCGTTCGAAGCGACCCCCTTCAACCCCCAAGTGATGGGCATCTCTATCTCCGTAGCCCTGGCGGGGCTCGCTTTAGGTTGGCTCCTCTACGGGCGCAAGCCCCTGGCCGCCGGGCAGAGGGACCCCTTGGAACGGCTAGGCCCCCTGTGGGTTACCTTGAAGAACAAATATTGGATCGATGAGATCTACAACGCTACCCTGGTGCGGGGGACGATTTTCTTGGCCGATCTTCTCTTCGCCTTCGATCTGGGGGTGATCGATGGCTTAGTGAACCTGGCGGGGAAGGCTACAGTGGCCTTCTCCACCCTCAACCGCCTCTTCGATACCTACGTCATCGATGGGGCCGTGAACGGGGTGGGGTGGCTGGCCCGGGCCCTGGGCCGCCAACTCCGCCTCATCCAAACGGGAAGGGTACAGAACTACCTTTTGCTCCTTCTCTTAAGTGTCCTTTTGCTAACCGGCCTATTCATCTATCGATAGCATGGCTAAGCCACTCTCTCGGAGGACTCGAAAATGAATATACCCTACTTAACCCTGATCACCTTTCTCCCCATCCTGGGATCCCTGGTAATAATTTGCCTCCCCAGGGATAAGGAGAAAGCGATAAAATGGTTCTCCGTGGCTTTAAGTCTCATACCTTTGGCCCTCTCGGCGATAGTTTGGCTCAACTACGATTACAGCACAGGATCGATCCAGTTCCAGGAAGTATACTCCTGGATCCCGGCCATCAACGTCCGCTATCGGATGGGGGTGGACGGTATAAGCGTACCCTTGGTCTTCTTGACCGCGCTCTTGACCACTATCTCTCTCTATTACTCTTCTCACACCATCCATGAGCGGGTGAAGGAGTATTTCGCCCTCTTCCTCCTTCTGGCTACCGGGATGTTCGGGGTCTTCGTCTCCTTGGATTTCTTCCTCTTCTATATCTTCTGGGAGATCGGGCTGGTGCCTATGTATTTCCTCATCGGCGTCTGGGGAGGGCCGAATAGGGAGTACGCGGCCATTAAGTTCTTCTTATACACCTTGGCGGGGAGTGTCCTTATGCTCCTGGCCATCCTGGGCATCTATTTCGACCAAGGTACCTTCGACATCTTGGAGTTAGCCAAACTTCGTCCCTTCGCCGGTAATTTCACCCTCCAGGCCCTGGCTTTCTGGGGGATCTTCGCTGCCTTCGCCATCAAGGTGCCTTTATGGCCCTTCCATACCTGGCTCCCCGATGCCCACGTGGAAGCCCCCACTGCAGGGAGCGTGATCCTGGCCGGTATCCTCCTGAAGTTAGGGGGGTACGGTTTCTTCCGTGTCCTCCTTCCCATCTTCCCCCAGGCCTTCCATCGGTTCGCTCCCGTCATCGCCATCCTGGCTCTCCTGAGCATAGTCTATGGGGCCCTGGTCTCCATGGCCCAATGGGATCTCAAGAAGCTTATCGCTTACTCCTCGGTGAACCACATGGGGTATGTGATGCTCGGGCTGGCCGCTGCCGCCTCCGCCATCGGCACCTCGGAGAAGATCTTCGATAGCCAAGCGATGGCCCTCAACGGGGCGGTGATGCAGATGTTCAACCATGGCATCATCACCGGGGGACTCTTCCTCCTGGTGGGGGTCATATA
>JBHIDN010000076.1:0-6403 GCA_046760125.1 Anaerolineae bacterium | reverse complement strand
CCATAACTGCTGAGTTATAGCACTGAAGCCTAAAGAAAGCGTGTCGATGACCCCTAGACGGTTCTTCACAAGGTAATTTTATCACATCTTGGGGAAACTTAAAAATCTCCCTTGTGGCTTGCCAAAGGGGAACAAATATGGTATTATGAAGCCACGAGGTTGAAAGGAGGCTTTTCAACCGAATAAGGAGACCCGGTGTCGAGGTGACCCTGACCGAAAGGCTCGGCTGAAAAGGGGAAGTCCGGTGTAAGTCCGGCGCTGTCCCGCAACTGTGAAGGGGCGTTGCTCCTAAGCCAGGATACCTGCCTCCACCGAGTTCCAAGAACCTTCGAGAGAAAGGGGGCGGGAACATGATGGCCAGAGAAACTTAGCCCCCTTGTGTAAGCAAGGGGGCTTCAATTTTAGAGGAAATCTTGTACAGGCTTTGGCCCATGGAGGAAAGAGTGAAAATTAGAGTTTTCGCCCTAGGGTTGACGATAGTTTTGACGTTGGTTGTAGGTTGCGCTCAGGCTACACCAACCGTTGCGCCACCCACGCCCACCGTTGCACCTCCCACCCCTACAACTCTACCACCCACCCCCACTGAAGTGCCGACCGTTGTGGTGGTAGACGACGCCCAGCGGACGGTGGAAATCATAGGGGTGCCAGAACGGATCATATCCCTGGCTCCCAGCAATACGGAGATCCTCTTCGCCCTAGGTCTAGGGGATAGAGTGGTTGGGGTCTCCGATTGGAGCGACTACCCCCCCAAGGCCCGGGAGATAGAGAAAGTGGGGGGGATGCCCTTGAACAAGGAGAAGATCGTCTCCCTGGAGCCGGATCTCCTCCTCGCGGCGGGCATTACCAGCTCGGAGGATATCGCCTGGATGGAGGAGATGGGATTGGTGGTCCTGGTTCTCAATTCCATCGATATTGAGGGGGTGCTTAGGGATATAGAACTGGTGGGGAGGGCTGCGGGAGCCGAGGAGGGAGCCACCAAATTGGTGACGCAGATGCGCACCGACTACGAGGCCGTCGTCTCGAAGACACGAGGGGCGAAGGGGCTCCGCGTTTTCATCGAGTTGGATGAGACCCTCTACACCGTGGCCCCCGGTTCCTTCATCCACCCCCTAGTCGTACTGGCGGGCGGCGAGAACATCGCCTCAGATGCGGATAACCCTTACCCCCAATTTAGCGCGGAGGAAGTTATCGCCCGTGACCCAGAGGTGATCATCCTCGCCGATGCAGAGTACGGGGTGACTCCTGAGGCGGTAGCGGGGAGGCCAGGCTGGGAGGTGATAACGGCGGTGAAAAATGGCGCCGTCTATCCCATAGATGGCGACATCATCAGCCGCCCGGGGCCTCGCATCGTTGACGGCCTGGAGGAGTTGGCCAGGATAATACATCCGGAACTTTTCAAGTGAGGTTTGGGGCTAGGGGGGCCTTTGGCCCCCTAGCCCCAGGAGACAGGCTTTGGTAAAGAAATCTCTGACCGTCCTTCCCCTTCTCAGCGGGATTCTCATTCTAGGTGTGGTATTGGCCGCCTCTCTGGGGGCGGTGGTGGTGCCCTTCGATCAGGTAGCACGGTTGCTTCTCAGTCGCCTGCCAGGGGTGGAGATCTCTCCCACCTGGTCGGAGGGGGTGGAGGCTATCATCTTACAGATCCGTCTGCCCCGGGTGACTGCCGCCCTGGTGGTAGGTTTCGCCCTGGCGGCGGCAGGGGTGATCTTCCAAGGGCTTTTGCGGAACCCCATGGCCGACCCTTATATCATTGGCACCTCGGGAGGGGCTGCGCTAGGGGCCACCGTGGCTCTGCTCTTGCCGCTGCAGATCGTCTGGTATGGCTTCACTTTGGTGCCTTTGGCCGCTTTCGTGGGGGCGTTAGCGGCGGTGCTGGTGGTCTACAACCTGGCTCGGGTGGGGCCTCGAACGCCGGTGACCACTCTGCTTCTGGCCGGCTTCGCGGTCAGTTCCATGCTGGCGGCGGTGATGTCCTTTCTCATGATGTTAAGCGGCACAGGGCTGCGGCGCATAATCCTCTGGACCATGGGCGGGTTAGGAGGGGGGCGGTGGGAGCAACTGATGATCGTCACCCCCTTGATCCTTCTGGGGATGGGCTGGAGTTACCTCTACGCTGGCGACCTGAACGCCCTCGCTTTAGGGGAGGAGCAGGCGGCCTATGTGGGGGTGCCCGTTGAACGGCGGAAAGTGACCCTCTTGATCTTGGGCTCCCTCCTTACGGCGGCTGCCGTATCCGTAAGTGGATTGGTGGGCTTCGTGGGGTTAGTGATCCCCCATGTGGCACGACTAATCTTAGGCCCAGATCATCGTCTTCTCCTTCCTGCCGCAGCACTCCTGGGAGGTCTCTTCTTGGTCCTCTCAGACCTCTTGGCTCGGCTCCTTCTAGCGCCTGCGGAGTTGCCAGTAGGGGTCATCACCGCTCTGGTGGGTGCTCCCTTTTTCATTTACCTTTTGCGGCGTAGCAAGAGAGAGTATGGTTTCTGAAGGGAGAGGTCATGTCTGAAGAGAGAGAAGATCGATATATCCTTGAGGCACGTGAGGTGGATTTTTCCTATTACGATGGCCTCGTTATCAAGAGCGTGAGTCTGGGTCTGAAAAAGGGGGAAATCGTGGGCCTTATCGGTCCCAACGGCTCCGGGAAGACCACTTTGCTCAGGCTCCTGAGTGGCTTCTTGTCCCCCAAATCGGGAAGCGTTTGCCTCTCGGGGCGAGATTTGGGACAGATGAGCCGCCGGGATGTCGCCCGCCTCATCGCCGTGGTGCCCCAGGAACTAGAGATGCTCTTCTCTTTCTCCGTCTGGGAGATGGTGATGATGGGGAGGACGCCCCATGCCCCTCGACTGCTGGGAGCCAGACGACGAGATAGGGGGGTGGTAGAGCGGGTGATGGAGCGGGTAGGCATCCAATACCTGGCTCAGAGGCCCTTCCAGGAACTCTCTGGGGGAGAGCGACAGAAGGTGATAGTGGCCATGGCCCTGGCCCAAGAGCCGGATATCCTCCTCCTGGACGAGCCCACGGTGCACCTGGATATAAACCATCAGGTGGAGGTCTTGGAACTCTTGAGGAGGCTCAACAGGGAGTCCGGTCTCACGGTGCTGGCCACCATGCATGATCTCAATTTGGCGGCCCTCTATTTCGATAATTTGGTGCTGCTTAACGAGGGAGAGATAGTCAGCCACGGGACTCCTGAAGAGGTCTTGCAAGAAGCGAACATTCGCCGGGTCTTCGAGGCTTCGGTCGAGATCCAGAAGCATCCCACCCTTGGTGTCCCCCATATGGTGATCCTCCCCCCGCCCCGCTGATGCCCCGGTAAGGAACTTGACATCTCAAATCGACGGGGGTATCCTTTTCTCGACCCTGGGACGGAGTTGACTTTGTTCAAACCTATCTCGAAAGCCAGCGTACTTCTACTGATTCCTTTCCTAGTCGCCTGCAGCGAGCCTCCTTTTGAGGAGGTGACGCCTGAACCGGTGGTGACCCCGACGCCCACCAGCGAGTTCAACCCTCCGACGGCGACCCCCTTCCCCATCTTGACCCCTGAGGTTCATAAGAGTTTCGTCCCTCTAGCGGTCGTCTGGGAAGGGAGCGAGAGGCCCCGAGGGAACCCCCCGACCTCCAGCCCACGGGGTATGGTGCGAACCCTGACAGCCGATTTATCCCCCACTCCAACCGCTACGCCTACAGCGACGAGAGATCTCCTCCCCGATGGCGTGCCGCGGGAGGCCACAGTGCCCATACTGATGTACCATCATGTGGGGGAGCCCCCTCCGGGAGCGGATGCCATCCGCCGAGACCTCACCGTTTTACCCAGCCAGTTTGAGGCTCAATTGGCTTACTTATCTGAGGAGGGGTACCAAACGATCCACCTGAGCGATCTAATCATGCATCTACAGATGGGGCGCCGTCTCCCCCCCAAGCCGATAGTCATCACCTTTGACGATGGATACCGCGACGCCTTCACCAACGCCTATCCCCTCTTGAAGGAGTATGGGTTCGTGGCTACTTTCTTCATCATCACCCTGCTTGCTGATGAGGGTCGGGAGGAGTATCTCTCCTGGGCGGAGATAAAAGTCCTTCACGCTGCGGGCATGGAGATAGGGAGCCATACCTACACCCATCCGGACTTGAGAGGGAAACCCTACGACTATATCGTCTGGCAAATCCTGGGGTCCAAGGAGGCGATAGAGGCACGCACGAAGGAACCGGTGCGCCTGTTCTCCTACCCTTCAGGGAGGTACGACCAGCAGGTGGTGGAGGTCCTCAGGAGTACCGGTTACTGGGGGGCGGTCACTACCCGCCAGGGAGCCCATCAATCCTCGGATCGCACCTTTGAATTGCAACGCATCCGGGTGCGGGGTAGTTACAACCTGCAGGATTTCGTTTACTGGCTAAACTACTGGCTGGAGAACTCTGAGTAGAGGTGCACCTCTTCTAAGGTTTCCGCTTTCTCGAGGAGTTCTTTGATGGTGAGGCCCGAGAGGGGATGGACCAGGTTCGGGGCGATCTCATTTAGGGGAACCAGCACGAAGGCCCGCTCTGCTAGGCGGGGGTGGGGGATGGTAAGGTTTGGGGAATCGAGAATTAGGTCATCATAGAAGAGGATGTCGATATCTATAAGTCGAGGGCCGAAACGGAGAGTCGGTTTCCGGCCCAGGTTTTTTTCTATAGTTTTGGCCAACTTCAGGAGAGCCTGAGGAGAGAGGTCGGTCTCTACGGAACAGACGCAGTTGAGGAACCAGGGTTGGTCTTTGTAGCCCACCGGTTCGGTCTCATATAGGGAGGATACCTTGAGTATCCGCGCCTCCTGCCCCAGCATCTTGAGGGCGGCGGCGATATTGTTCTCTCGGTGGCCCAGATTTGACCCCAGGCTCAGGTATACGGTAGCCATCTGCTAATATGCGAGGTGGTGATTCGGAAGGCCACTGGGGCCTCCCCTACGTTGACTTTGGTAGGGGAGGGGCTTGTCCCCTCCCGTTTTAGCGTTTTCCCCTATCGATTAGCCAGCCCTGGTCTGACGATGGCAGCCTGTCCTGGCACGTCACAGGCTAGAGGCCGGGGGATAGGGCTTTGGTGTAGGCAGTACTCTGGAGAGGGGCCCAGAGCGTAGGGGGTTGATGGGCTTTGTGTGGGCCAGCAGGGAACTCTGACGTCACCACAAGTGGCGAGTGCAGATTTCGGTGCTCAGTCGAGTCTTGCCCCTATTAATCTTTAACCCTCTCTATCCTCGCTCCTAGGGCCCTGAGTTTCTCGTCTATCCTTTCGTATCCCCGGTCTATCTGGCCTATGTTCTTGATGACGCTCTCCCCCTGGGCGCAGAGGCTGGCCACCACCAGGGCCATCCCTGCCCTTATGTCGGGGCTCTCCATAACCTCCCCGTGAAGCCTAGCCGGCCCCACTACCACTACCCGGTGAGGGTCACAGAGGATGAGGCGGGCTCCCATGGCGATCAGTTTATCCACGAAGAACATCCGGCTCTCGAAGAGTTTCTCGAAGAAGAGGACCGTTCCCTCCGCTTGTGTAGCCACCACTATGGCGATGCTCAGTAGGTCAGCGGGGAAGCCAGGCCAGGGGGCATCGTCTATCTTAGGGATGGCCCCATGAGCGTCGGCCACCACCTTGAGGGAACCGTGGTGGGGCACGAAGAGGTCGTTCCCCCTAATCTCTACCTCGATGCCCAGCTTTCGGAAGACGAGGAGTATCATCTTCAGATGCTCGGGCTGACCGTTCTTAATGAGGAGTTCCCCTCCGGTGACGGCGGCGCAGGCGATGAAACTTCCCACCTCTATATGATCGGGCTCAATCTCATACTCGCCACCGTGCAACCTATCTACCCCCTCTACGGTCAAGGTATTTGATCCCAGACCTGATATTTTGGCTCCTAACCGGTTGAGGAAGTGACCCAAATCCTGAACATGGGGCTCAGAGGCGGCGTTCCTTATGATAGTGGTCCCTTTGGCCAGACAGGCGGCCATGAGGGCGTTCTCTGTCCCCGTGACGCTGGCCTCATCCAAGAATATCTCCCGCCCTACAAGTCCAGTGGTCCTCATCTCGTAATGGGAGCCCACCTCGATCTGAGCGCCCAGGGATCTGAGGGCCATGAGGTGGGTATCCACCCTCCTTCTCCCGATGACATCTCCGCCAGGCGGAGGCAAACTGATGCTTCCACAACGGGCTAGAAGAGGGCCCGATACGAGAATAGAGGCCCGGATCCTCCGTGTTAGTTGGGGATCGATCTCCGTACTTCTCACGTTACGGGCGTGAAGGGCCAACGCTTTGTCGTCCAATTTGTGGATCTCCACTCCCAAGTGGGCCAAGATTTCCAGCATCGTTTCCACGTCTTTGATCTGAGGGAGGTTACGGATGACCACCTCTTGATCGGTGAGGAGGGTGGCGGCCAGGATGG
>JBHIDN010000075.1:0-6438 GCA_046760125.1 Anaerolineae bacterium | reverse complement strand
AGGCCACCCTTCCTTTGTCAGGACAAGCAAGGGCCTCCCCTACGCCTCCTAGTCGCGGTAGAAGACTACCTCTTCTTCCTCCTCTTTCTCGTCTGGGATGACTTCGATGAAACTGACCCGGTGCATGGGCAGGACGATCTCGGTAACGCCCTGGGTCAAGTAGTGGGGTCTTCTCCCGTCGCGCCGCCGGGGAGAGGAGAGGGTCATGGTGACATCGCCGGGCTCGGGGAGCTGCTCCGTTTCGGCCAGTAAAGGGTCTTCGTTCATCAGGTGGACGATAACGGTATGGGCCATGCTTCACCTCCTGAGGTTCATTCACATGGGTAGAGCGTATATCTTGTGATCTAAAGAGCCGATATATACGATCCCCTCTGAGATGGCTGGGGAGCCGGAGATAGGACCTTCGGTCTGGAAACGCCAGCGGAGTTCGCCGGATTGGGCATCGAGGCAATAGAGATGGCCATCTATGGAGCCGAAATAGACCGCTCCTTCCGCCAGTCGGGGTGAGGAGGTGACGGCTCCCTCGGTAGAGTAGTACCATTTCAGCTTTCCTGTCTTGGCCTCCAGGGCGTAGAGCCTGCGGTCCGTGGAACCGATATATACAACTCCCTTTGCCACAGCGGGAGAGGAGATGACAGGCCCCTCGGTGCGATACCGCCAGATGACCCCTCCCTTCTCTATATCGAGGTCGTAGATATGGCTATCTCCGCACCCTACCAGGATGAGGTCCTCCTCTACGGCTGGAGAGGAGGTGATCTTGCCGTTCGCTTGGTACTTCCACTTCACCTCACCACTGGCCGCGTCGAGAGCATAGAGATACCCTTCCTCGTCCCCGAAGAAGAGGGTTCCGCCGGAAATAGCCGCGGAGGAGCGGATAGGGCCCTCTGCATCGAAGCGCCAGGCTATTCGCCCCGTGCGAGCCCTCAGGGCGTAGAAAAGTTGGTCGTCGGAGCCGAAAAAGAGGTGCTCATAGGCTAACCGGGGCGAGGAACGGATCCGCCCCTGGGTAGAAAGGCTCCACTTTAGCCGTCCCGTTCGCATGTGGAGGGCGTAAAAAATGTTGTCCTCGGAGCCGAAGAAGACGAGATCGTCAGCCACCAGGGGCGAGGAGGCTATCCCCCCTTGAGTGGCGTATTTCCAGAGGGGTTCTCCCCTCTGGGCATCGAGGGCGTAAAGGTTTCGGTCGTAAGAGCCCACGAAGAGGACACCCCCCGCCACCGCCGGGGAGGAGCGCACCTCGTCGCCGCAGGTGAAAGACCAGAGGGGCGAAATCACGCCCGGGGACTCTCTTTGCACTACCAAAGGAGGGGTTCTTTCTTCTTGAGCAGCGGCTAACTCCTTTTGCATCTCTTCCGCTGAACGGTACCGATCCTCGCTCTTATATTCCAGGGCCTTCATGACGATAGCCTCCACCTCTGGGGAGATAGAGGGGTTGAGTTGGCGCGGGGGGCGCTCGTGGAAGGTGAAAGGGGGATCCTTTCGAGGGTCGCGTCCTGTGAGCAGATGATGCATAACAGCCCCCAAGGCGTAGATATCGCTCGCTGGCTCGGCGACCCCTTGATACCGCTCCGGTGCGGCGTAGCCTGGCCTGCCCTCCATACGCTCTTGCTCTTCAGAGGTCTCAATGAGATCAGGATCGATGAACATTAGATGGCCATCCTCTTTCACCGCTATCTTTGTAGGTTCCAGATGGCGGAAGAGGAGAGGTGGCTGCCGTTTGTGCAGATAGGAGAGGAGGTCGCAAATCTGGATCGCCCAAGTAAGAACTTGGGCCTCAGGGAAGCCTGCATCAGCCTCCTCTATGATAGTCTCCAGACCTTTTCCTTTCACATGCCCTAAGACCAGATAACTCCGCCGCCCCTCCTGGAAGTAATCGTAGATGGTGGGGATAGCCGGATGATTGAGGCTGGCGAGGGTGTTGGCTTTCCGTTCGAAGGCAGCTGCCACCCGACGGCTGGTGACCGGGTCGAATACGAGGTTGATCATCTCTTCGATGAGACAAAGGCGAGTGGTGCCTTGGAAGTGGTTATCGCGAGCCAGGTAGCGCGTCCTCCCCCGTTCCCCTTCCAGGACCTCCAGAATCTCGTACCGCCCTCCTACGGTTTTGCCAGGGGACAAAACCCCTCTTAAATCCTTTTCATCCATCTCTGAGGCTATTATACCGACGGTTCCGAGGGAAGGCAATAGGACTCTGGTGGGAAATCTCATCTGGTGATATAATCTTTGCGGTGAACGAACTTGAGGCTAGTAGCGACATCGCTATCCGCCATTTGCGGCGGAATTTCATCCTGGGGGTAGTAAACGGCGCCCTCTTTCAGTTTTCCAGCGCTCTAATCAGCCCCTCTTTGGTGCTCCCTCTCTTCGTGAGATATCTGACCGACTCCCATCTCCTGGTGGGCCTCATCCCTTCTATCCAGCAAGCGGGGTGGTTTCTCCCCCAGCTGGTGGCCTCGAAATATATTCAGCACCGGCCCCAAAAGAAGATATACTATTCGGCCACGGCCATCGTCCGCGCCGGTAGTTGGGGGCTCCTCACCCTCGCCCTCTTCACCCTGGGAGGGAGTCGGCTTCTCTTGCTCGTTATCTTCTTCTCCCTCCTCGTGGTCTCCAGTTTCTCGGGCGGTGTGGCAGGCATATCCTTCATGGACATCGTAGGGAAGGCGATCCCTGTGACTAGGAGGGGGGCTTTCTTTGGGAGTCGCAACTTCTTCGGTGGCATCTTAGCCTTCATGGGGGGGTTCATAGTCAAATACGCTCTTGACCGAAGCGGTTACCCCTTTCCCGCCAACTTCGGCCTCCTTTTCATCCTCTCCTTTCTGGCGCTATCGGTGGCCCTCTTCCTCTTCACCCAAGTTGTGGAGCCGGTGGAGCCGGTTCATGAAGGGGAGGTGGCTCTTCTCCAACAGTTCCGGCGCGCCTGGGAGATCGTGGAAAATGATGCTCAGTATCGGCGGTTCCTCTTCCTACGCCTTTGCCTCATGGCTACCCAGATGGCTACACCTTTTTACATCCTCTACGCCCGAGATCGGTTGGGGATCCCGGAAGGGATGGTAGGGCTCTATCTCTCCGCTATGACCGTGGTGAGCGTGGGATCCAACCTGGTCTGGAGCCGCATTAGCGATCGGCGAAGCAATAAACTCCTCATTCAAATCGCTTCCCTCCTGGGTTCGAGCATACCCCTCTCGGCGCTCTTCATTCCCCATCTATCGGGCTTTCTCTCCCGAGAGAGCCTAGGGTACCTCTTCGGCATAGTCTTTGTCCTCCTGGGGAGTTATGCCGCGGGGGCGCGGATCGGGAATATCAACTTCCTCTTGGAGATCAGCCCTGCGGCCGAGAGGCCGATATATTTGGGGTTCATTAACACGCTTTTGGGGATGGCCCTTCTAGCCTCCGCGGTAGGAGGGGTCATCGTGGAGGTGGCGGGGTTTGGCGTTCTCTTTTCTCTCACGCTGGCCTTCTACGCTCTGGCCATCGGCTTGAGCCTCACCTTAAGGGACCCCCGGGAGGAGAAAGTTGGATATTAAAGTGGTAGTGAAGGGGGGAGGGGACTTGGGCACGGGGGTAGCCCATCGACTCCACCGAGCAGGGATGAGGATCATCATCACCGAACTCTCCAGGCCTCTAGTTATCCGTCGCGCCGTGGCTTTCGCCACCGCCATCTACTCGGGGGTTGTAGAGGTAGAGGGGGTGAGAGCCAAGAGGGCGGGCTCTTTGGAGGAGGCTTGGGCCGCACATGAGAAGGGGGAGATCCCGGTCCTCATCGACCCCCAAGCCCAGGTGGTTGGTCGGTGGGAGCCAGAGGTGGTGGTCGATGCCATCATGGCTAAGAGGAACACCGGGACCAAGATCACCGATGCGCCGTTAGTTATAGGTTTGGGGCCAGGCTTCGAGGCGGGGTTGGATGTGCACGCGGTGGTGGAGACGGCCCGAGGCCATAACTTGGGGCGGGTGATCCTCTCCGGCAGGGCGGAGCCCGATACCGGTGTCCCCGGGGAGGTGGCTGGGTATACCTTCCAGCGGATCTTGCGCGCCCCCTCCGCTGGGACCTTCAAGGCCGTTCGGCGCATAGGAGATAGAGTGGAGGCGGGAGCCACAGTGGGGTATGTGGATTCCCAGCCGGTGAGGGCGGCCATCGGAGGGGTGTTGAGGGGCGTCATCGCCGATGGGGTGGAGGTGGTGGAGGGGATGAAGTTGGGCGATGTTGACCCTCGGGGCTCGGTGGAGTATTGTTTTACCATCTCCGATAAGGCGCGCGCTATCGGTGGCGGGGTGCTGGAGGCGATCCTCTACCTGGGGCGGGAAAAGGGGCTTTTGTCAAAAAACTATGGACAGTGTCAGCCTCTATATCCATATCCCTTTCTGTGAAGCCAAGTGTGCCTACTGCAACTTCAACTCCTACGCTGGGCTGGAACATCTATACGACGACTATGTGGACGCCTTGGTGGAGGAAATGGCTATCGTAGGCCGCCAGTTCTCTCCCCTCCGAGGGCGGACCGTCTATCTTGGCGGGGGCACCCCCACCGTGTTGAGCCTCCAACAACTGAAGAGGATCTTGGACGGCTGTGTCCAGGCTTTCGTTATCGATGAGGGAGCGGAGGTGTGCTGCGAAGCGAATCCGGGAACGGTGGACCTTCGCTACCTAGAAGGCCTCCGGCATCTGGGTGTGGGACGTCTGAGCCTGGGAGTGCAGAGCCTCTATGACGACGAACTCCAACTTTTGGGAAGGGTACATACCTCAGCCCAGGCCAGAGAGGCTTACGAGATGGCCCGCCAAGCGGGTTTCGAAAATGTAAACCTCGACCTGATCTATGCCTTTCCCGGGCATACCCTTAAACGTTGGCGATCCACCTTAAAGAGGGCGATCGCCCTCCGACCTGAGCATCTCTCCCTTTATCCCCTTTCCTTGGAGGAAGGGACGCCCCTTTGGGGGCGCGTTAGGAGGGGGGAAGTGAGGGCCCCGGATGATGACTTGGCGGCGGAGATGTACCTTCTGGCCGAGGAACTTTTGGAGGCCTATAGACACTACGAGATCTCCAATTGGGCGAAGCCAGGCTATGAAAGCCGACATAACCTCACCTACTGGCGTAATGAGCGGTATCTAGGTTTCGGGGCTGGAGCCCACTCCTATTATGGGGGGCGGCGATCCTGGAATGTGGCTTGGCCGGAGGAGTATATCTGCCGCTTCAAGGCGGGACAGAGTACCAGGGAGGGGGAGGAAGTGATAGATACTCCCTTGGAGATGGCGGAGACGCTCTTCATGGGGCTTCGTCTCTCTGAGGGGGTAGAGTTTGACGAATTCCGGCAGCGGTTTGGGCGTGACCTCTCTTCTCTCTATGGGCCTCAACTCAGGGAACTGGTGGTCTGGGGGCTTCTGGAGATGAACGAGAGGGGCATTCGACTGACGCCCCGGGGCCGACTTCTGGGAAACGAGGTCTTTGAGAGGTTTCTAGAGCCGGGCTAAAACCGCCTCTCTACGAGGAGGAGGGCCAGATCTCTGAGGTCTCCTTGGGCCCGGTTATCGATACCTGTCCTCTCCAACTCCTCAAGGGCTCTCTTTTGAAAGTGACGAGCCCTCTCTTGGCAACGCTCTTTGACCTTCAGTTCCTCCAGAATGGGAAGGAGAGCGTCAAGGTCTGCCTCTCCATAGATCTCTTCTAGCCTCCTGAGCCCTCGCCTTCTTTCCTCCTCGAAAGCATAGACCACGGGGAGCGATTTCTTCCCCGCTTTTATGTCTTCTCCCACCCCTTTTCCCGTTCTCCCTTCCTCTCCCCAGATGCCTAATAGGTCGTCGGTGATCTGGAAAGCGAGCCCCAGATTCCGGGCGAACCCTCGATAGGCTTCTATGATCCTCTTCTTTCTGGTGGCCAGGATAGCGCCTAGGTGGGCGGCGCACTCCAGAAGGCTGGCTGTCTTTTTCCCGGCCATCGCGAGATACATCTCTAGGGTAACATCAGTGCGCTCTTGAAAGGCGATATCGAGATACTGACCTTCGCAAAGATCGAGACAGGCTCGGTTTAGGATCCGCGTCGCCTGGGTCAAAAGTTTTTCCGAGGTCGAAAGCCGATGGAGAGCCAACTGAGCCAGGGCCAGGAGACCATCTCCGGCGTTGATCGCCTGGGGCACCCCCCAAACTTGCCAGACGGTGGCTCGTCCTCGACGCTTGGGGCTCTTGTCCTCTATGTCGTCGTGGATCGGGGAGAAGTTATGGACTAACTCCACAGCAACAGCAGCGGGGAGGGCTAGGTGGTAGTCGCCGCCTAGCGCTTCGCAGACCAGGAGACAGAGGAGGGGACGGATCCGCTTCCCTCCCTGGGCCTTGGTGGGTTGGAGGCTCTCATCCACCCAGCCCAGATGGTATCGCAACATGCCGTAAAAGGGGATGAGGGTAGGGTCTTGTTCAGCCAAGAGAGTTTGTATCTCTTCCTCTACGGCGGTTAA
>JBHIDN010000074.1:0-6516 GCA_046760125.1 Anaerolineae bacterium | reverse complement strand
AGACATTTTGATCATTGAATAGTCCCCCATTGAGGCTAGAGGTAATAGAAGGGCAAGATGTAAAAGAGTAGCGATGCGACGTCCAATAATAGTAGAAACCCTGCCAGCGATGCGGTGAGCAACCCTTGTCGATGGCGAGGGGAAACGAGTTCCCGCAGGCCAAGCATGAAAAGGGTGGCTAGGGGGACTATGACCGGAAAAAGGTACCTTCCTTGAGGCAGAGAGCCGGGGACTATGGCCTCTCGAACTCGCAACTGGCCCACCACAACTATTCCCAACTGGAGCACAACCCCCAAGAGGAAGAGCAGTAAGGCCGCGACCTGGCTCGGAGAGAGCCTGTTTCTTCCCTGGATTACCCTGATCCCGAAGAGGACGAGTCCGGCTAGGGAGAGGAGGCAGACGATGGCGATGGACAGATACCACCCCTCCCCCAGTGGGACGTTCATCCAACCGAACCGGGCCCAGAAACTCTCCAGAAGTGTGCGCAGGAACTCCCCGTACAACCTCAGTGCTTCGGGGCTGAGACGCTCTCTGTCTAGAATGAAAGCAAAGATATCTTCCGGCCAGACGAGGTAGCCTATCGCTTTGGGCGACAATTGGGTCAAGAAAGGGTGCAAGGAAGCCGCTGCTATGATTAGGACCGTGATGGCGGCCGCTAAACCCCCTGGGATACCAAGTAGCCATCTCCTTTCCACCTTCTGGCGTCGAGAGGCCCACCAGAGAGGAAGGGTGGCCAATACCAAGGGAAAGGTCACTAGCGCGGTGCGTTTCGTGTACCAAGCCAAGATGACGAGAACCGGCACCAAGGTGATCTCCGGCCAACTCCAGCCCTTAATCAGGCCACGGACTAGGAGTAGGAAAAGCAAGGAGGTAACAAACTCTGCCAGGACTTCGTTGTTGACAGAAGCGGCGATGAAAGCGTGCATCGGCAATAGAGCGACAAAGGCGGGAGCACCGATCTTTAGGAAGAGGTCATCTGGAAATATCTCCCCAGCCACTAGGAAGGCGATGATGACGGTGAGTGCCCCTAGGAAGAGGGAAGCGAGCCGGACTGCATACATCTGAAGAACAACGTCTTCTCTCAGCAAAGGAAGGATAACCGATGCTCCAAGGAGGTAGTATAAAGGAGGCTGATAGAGGGAGTGAGCGATGACCGGGGCCACGAAGTCCACGAACCTGCGAGGAGGGTTGCTCTCATCGAAGGGGAAAGTGGAGTATCCGAACTTCCAGTAGTCGAACTCTGAAAGGGAGGCGATGATCTCTTCTTCTAACTGGGGAGATAGATCCGCGTAGGTGACGGGCCGCCTATACTCGGCGATCAGTCTAGCGTACTCGAAATGTCTAAACTCGTCAGGGGCTTGCCAAGGAGGGATGACGGAGGCGTATACTACCCCTCTCAGCAGGGCAAACAAGACTAAAGCCAGAAGGAGGTTTCCCGATCTAAGACGGTCGATCATTATCTTGGTGCCCCCTTCCCCAGCAGGCAGCCCAACAGTCCGGCTAAGAAACCGAACCCCAGTGCGCAGGCCCTCAGAAAAAGGAGGGCCGGGGAGAGGAGACTAACAGCCCGATCTTTAGGCCAGCCCTTGACCGTGAAAGGTAGAGCCGTGGCTAGGAAGAGTAAAGTTGTAATCGCTGGGGCGAGAAGAAACTCGCGCCGTAAGAGCACTAAAGGGCAAAGAGCGAAAAGGAGCAAGGCCAACCCCACCTGGACCTTAAGGAGTTGAGGCGTATGCGAGTCTTTCCAGATTTTACCAGGGTGCTTCCGATACATCAAGACGCGCCAGTAACCTACGTAGAACTTTCGCTTGAGATAGTCCCAGAGGGAATCGACGTGGCGGTGATAGACGATCGCCTGGGGGACAAAAACCATCTTATAACCCCTCTCCGCTAGTCGATAAGAGAATTCGACATCCTCCCCCGAGGCTCGCGGGAAGGCGGGATCGAACCCCTCGTTGTTATTGAAAACCTCCTTCCGATAAGCCGCAGAGTAGGTGTCGATGAAATCGATATACCTCTCTTTTCTCATCAGGTCATACTTATCTTCATATTCTAACTGGACGAAGCGAGCCACCAGTTCCTTCTGGTGGGTGCGATAGATGCCTTTTGCGCCCGCGATCTGGTCATCGCTAAAGGCAGTCAGCAGGGTCTCTATCCAGTCACTGGCAGGCACACAATCGGCATCCGTAAAGAGAATGATCTCACCTTGTGCCTGAGCCGCGCCCAGGTTGCGGGCTACCGCCGGCCCCTGGTGGTCCTGGGTCAAGAGTTTCGCCCCATATTCAGCCACACTCTCTCTGGTCGAATCTGAGGAGCCATCATCGACGACGATGATCTCGTAGTCAGCACCAGGCAACGACTGGCGACGGAGGGCTTCGAGACATTCCCCAATCGTCGCTGTAGCGTTATGGGCTGGCACGATTACGGAGGCTCTCACCTTACTCCCCTCAAATTCTCACTTTGACTCCGCAACCAGGCTGGCGGGGAGGGTAGCCAACCTATGCAGGCTAAGGCTCTCCCTCCATATGAATATGGTTCCCAGAAGGATCATGGGAGCGTAAACGATGAGATGTAACACCAGGGCGAAGCCCAAGGCCCTACTCCTATCCACGGCTACGAGAGAAAGGGTCAAGATACAAAGATAGTGGAAGACACCGATCCGCCCGGGGGAGGTGGGGATCGAACTACCAACTTGCAATACAACCAAAAGCAAGGCTGAGACCCAAAGAGGGAGGTTCATATTCAGGGCTGCAAAAGTGAGGACGTTGGTGGAAAGTGCGAGAGCCCAGACGATGAGAGAGAGCAGTAATAGCGCTGTCATGGCCCTCCAATCTTTGAGGGGTTCCAGGCTCTGGAGGGCTAAGGAGATCTTCTGCGAGAGTCCTAACCGTTTCGAGAGAGGGATGTAGCGAATAGTTCGTTCTATCAGAATGTTTAGTCGACCCCTCCTGGGGCCCAGGAAAATCAGAAGTAGGAAGAGAAAGGCCAATACCGCAGCCAATATGAGCGCGGAAGGGCGCAGCCAGATGGGCAAGGAGATGAAAGGAACCAAGGCAGCCATCACCAGAAGGAGCATCATGCTGTCTAGGGCCTTTTCCACGACGATGGTGCCCAGTGTCCATGACTTGCTCACCTTCTCCAGTTCCCCCACGAGATAGGCACGAGCAATCTCGCCGAGCCTCGCTGGCAACACCGAGTTAACGGTTTGCCCGATGAAGAGGATGGAGAAGAGTCTGTCCAAGCGGAGCCCCCGGTGCCGTGGAAAGAAGAGGAATTTCCACCTTATGGCCTTGGCTAGGCTGGTGGCTAGTACACTCCCTAAAGCGGCGATGAGAAATAGAGCGTTGGCCTGGGTGAGCGCTCCTAAGAGGTCAGGGAACCGGATGTTACGCAGGGCCAGGAAGAGGAAAAGGCCTCCCACCAGGACCCCTAGCCATAAGCGGATCTTTGGGAAGGCGCTAGGGGCAGGCGGCGCTATCCTCGCTTTGGTAGCGGATAGAGGAAGCCCATCTTGACGGATCCTGCCTCCCACGTCGGCAGGTACACTGCTTGATAGATCGGCCTCGGATTTGAACGAAGACCCGGGTGTTTCTCTCAGAGTAGACGAGTTATCCACGCTTCCTCTTCCTTCTTCGCTGGCCATCTTTGCAGACGGAGCGTTCAACCGACGGAGTGTCCAAAGTGATGGTTTACGCCCCTTTCTAAGGGGCTTTTAATATCTTGTCCCGGTCTCGTTGTCCTAGCCTCCTCCAACGGCAGGGTTACCTTCTCTAAGGCGAGTCGGTGAACCACCGCGCAAAGGGCCATCACCACCCAAAAGATTATGGCCGGCTTAGCCCCCCAGGAGACGGAATCGACCATCCCGTGGACTAAGATGGCCGTCAAACTGCCCAGGAGACCCAGAGCCACACCGGCGAGGGCTTGCTCATCGGTGAGGCGGAACTTCCTATATCCTTGCCAGGCCATAACGATACTGCCGAAGAAAAGGGCGAGAAAAGCCAAAAGTCCAGGTATGCCCAGGTCCACAGCCACTTGCAGGAAGAGGTTATGAGCGTGGGGAACATCGGCATCTGGCCCGAGGAGGAAATAGGGGTACATCACAGGTGCCACACGGCTGAAGGTACCCAAGCCGATTCCGGTGTAGGGAAAATCTTGGATCATATAGATAGCCCGAGACCAAACCTCTCGCCGCCCTTCCCAGCCACCGAGGGCACCGGTGGTGAAAAGCCCCTCCATTATCGGTCCCGGACCAAACCTGGCTAAAGCCAGGGAGAATGCGATAGCCAGCAAGGCGACCAGAGCCAGCATCCAACGGAACCTAGGGGTGCAAACCACAAGCAGGGCGGCGACAAGGGCTAGATATGCTCCGCGCGATTGGGTAAGAATGAGGGTGATAACCATTCCCCCCAGGGCGAGGGCGATCCATCCCTTACCACGAAGCCACCCAATCCAAGCCCGCTCAGGCGAAGGGGTGTAGAGGAGCAAGGCCACGGAGATGGGGATTACCATAACCAATGCTCCGGCCAGGACATTGGGGTGCATCGTCTCCGGTAACAATGTAAGGAGATGCCCATAGACCTGGGGGAGTGAAAAGACCTTGTCCGTCGTCCACTTAGTGCTCAAGGGAGCGAGGATCGCTAACCCCGCACCGACAAGCACCAACCCTTTTCCAGAGGTGAGCAGCCCCTCCCCTGATCGCAGGCAGTTCACCAGGGTGTAGAAAAGAGCGATGCCAGCAAGGAGCTGGCAGAGGGCGACCCAAGTGAGGGAGAAAACCGCTGTGGCGTAGAAAGTGACCAGCAGCATGATCAGGATAACCAATAGAGGTATGTCTACAGGCGTCCGAACCGTCAAACGACGGTGCTGAGTCCACCGTAACGCCCAAAGGAAAGGTATGGCTGCCAAAGCAAGCCAGGATCCAGAGTTGGGAAAAAGGAGGAGAAAGACGAGGAAGATAGTGATGGGCAGTTCATGTCGTGTGAGCTTGGCCGCGAAAAGTCCCGGGGCTCGCCTGATCACTCCCTTCGGCCTTCGCCGAGCGGTCACCATCTCTGGTCCTGACTGTGGCTCGTGAGGCCTCCCACCCAAGACGGAACCGACCGCCTCTGTCCTCTCTTTGCTTCCATCTGTAGCAGACCTCATAGCTCTCCCGTTGAGAAATGGTGATGACCATGTCAGAGAGATCGGTCAACTCTGTGGCTCTTTCTCCGATCGGCCTAACCCGTGGCTTTCTTTCCTGAGCCAACGTGGTGAGCCAGCGATCTCACCATCCTGTAGGAATCCCTGGCCTGTCATCCCTTCCCTCGGGATCCTGTAAGGAAGACCCTGTCGGGTTCGGGACAGGGCGTGCCAGGACAGGCTCAGGATCCTGTACGGACTCTTCGCTCTCCTCCGAGGAGTAGTAATGGTGGTAGTAATAGTAACCGCCTCCCCTGGGAACGACCTTGTTTAGCACCACCCCCAACAATCTGCCTCCGGCCTTTTCCAGGGCCTCTTTCCCTTGGCGGCAAGCCTCGCTACGCGTCTTTCCGGCATCGACGACTAAGAGCACCCCAGAGGACTGAGAGGCTAGGATACTCGCATCGGCCACCGCTAGGACGGGTGGACTGTCTAAAATAACGATTTCTGCTTCCTCTTCGAGTCGAGCCAGAAGCCTCTTCATCCCCTCTGAGCCGAGGAGTTCTGCCGGGTTTGGAGGCAGAGTCCCGCTGGGCAGAAGGCGAAGGCCATCAATGGGGGTCTCGAGCAGTACTTCCTCCAGGTGGAGCCCTTCATCGACCAACAAGTCGGTCAGCCCCGGTCCCCTGTCCAGATCGAAGATATCATGAAGGGCCGGACGCCGGAGGTCGGCGTCCACCAATATGGCCTTCTTCCCTGCCTGAGCCATGACGATACCCAAGTTGGCCGCCGTGGTGGTTTTCCCCTCCAGAGGAGCGGAACTGGTAACCAGAAGGGCGCTCGTGGGGTTGCCAACGGTTGAGAACTGGATGTTGGTTCTAAGGACGCGGTAGGCCTCGGAGATCGGCGAGCGAGGGTGCTTGAAGGTGACCAGGGAATCGCTCAAAGTCTTCACTCGAGCGATGCGAGATATGGTGCCCAAAGTTGGGAGGGCAAGTTCCCGCTGGGCATCATCGGGGCTCTTTATCGTATCGTCCAGGTATTCGATCAAGAAGACCACTCCTACCGCCAGCATGGCTCCCACTGTTCCTGCCAGCGCCGTATTGAGGAGGGTCCGGGGAGAAACCGGCTCCTTCGGCACCACCGCTGGCTCCACTACGATCACGGTGTCCAGGGACCTCCCCTCAGCAACACGGATCTCCTCATAGCTCCTCAAGAGGGAGGAGTAACTGTCGCGGTAGAGGGCCAGGTTGCTCTCCAGACGGGCGATCTCCTCCTGGGTACCAGAACCAGGCGCTGCTTGCAGTTGGCGAATCCTCTCCTCGGTCTGCTCGATCTCCGAACTCAGTTCCTCCATCTGCTGGGAGAGGCTCTCCTTCGAGGCGGCGAAGCGTTCTG
>JBHIDN010000073.1:0-6547 GCA_046760125.1 Anaerolineae bacterium | reverse complement strand
AGACGGTGTTCATGCGGGTCCCAAAAACGTCTCGGATATATACGTATTCGCATAGATAGGTGAGCAGAAACCCCACCGCTACTAAGAGGAGAACGAAGAGGGAACTCGAATATGTTATCTTGGCCCTTACTTGAGACGTGCGCCACCAAAGAGAAAACAAGACCAGGCACAAAAGGAGGGCCAAAGTAAGCGTAAGCCAAGGCTGGGAAAAGAGAGGGTCGAGAAGAGCCAACCTCAGCATAGGCCAGGGGTTGGAATCCACGAGGGTGGGAGGCATGTGGGGAAAGAGTGGAGCCGCTTCCCTCAATTTCTGGATGATGAAAGTTCGGGTCCCCTCGTTTATGAGCACGATGGATAGGGTGAAGAGGAGGAGAAATAGGGGAGAGACGAGGAGGGCTAGAAATAGAGAGAAGCCTCTGGTCAGCGTCTCCCTAACGGTTATCCCCATTTTGGAGATGACGAGTTCCCTGAACTGGGCTATGAGAAAAGAGAAAAGGACGAATACGAAGAGGCCGAACATCACCAGGTACTGATGCCATCGCGTCTTCACGAAGAGCACAGGCAGGACCCCCCTCGCCTGGGAGCGAAAGCCGAGATAGAAAGGGAGATAGAGAAGGAGGCTGAAGATGAGCAGTTTCCCCACGAACTCCAAAATGCCGCTGAGAGTAGCCTTACCTTGGATATATCGACCGATGGCATATGCAGCCACCACGATCAGACCATAGGTGGGGAGATCCCAACTATTGAGAAAGCCCAGGGCCCCCACCAAGAGGCCTAAGAGGCCCATCTCTGGCCAATCGAACCCCTCTTGAGAGCGGAAGAGGTTCAGGGCTAAAGCGAGAACCAAAAGGACGAAGGGTAGGGCTAGAACGTGAGGGTGCATATCCCCCAAGAGGAAACTGAAGAAGGGGAACTCGTCTATCACCTCCATATCCCGCCCCAGCATAACATCGTGCACCACGCGGGAGGCCCGCCACCACCACCAGTGATCGGTGGGGAGCCATTGGCCACTCACCGGCGCGGCAGCCAGGTTCCTGATATCGACCCACTCCCAAAAAGAAGCGGAACCCACGCCTCGAGTATGCAATACCTCCAGAACCCCCTCTAGATTGCCGATAACAGCCACCAACAAGGCTCCTAAGAACCCGAAGGCGAGGGCGCTCTCCTCCTTCTTCTCGCCATAGACCAGATTGTAGACCAGACTCGAAGCGCCGGTCAGAGTGAGGGCGAAGAGAAGGGCGATGCCCAGATTGAAAGTCACCTCCGAGGGGATACCCGAGAGCCTGGTAAGGAGAGCCATCATCAGATAGCCAAAATAGTAGTAACTTATGCCGTATCCAGAGAGCCAGGGGTCGTGGGGAGGGAACCGCTCGCTCCGCAAGATAGCGTTCAAGAAAGCGAACTCCATAGGCTTCTCTGTGCCCATGATCTCCGGGTTATGGGCCCGCACCAGGGCCCAAAGGCCGAAGGCAGCGGTGAAGAGGAGTTCGCTGGCCAAAACCATCCTTCTATAGCGGTGGAGAAAAGCGAGTATCTCCTCCCCCTTATCCCTGGAGTAGAGATACCAGGAGATCGCCGCCCCTAGCAGGATGACGAAGACGATGGCGTCCCGTTTGTTAGCGAGAAAGCCGAAACTGACCAGTATCCAAAAGAGGTAACTGCAAAGGAGTATCCCCAACGGCTTGGAGAGGGCATAACCCCTATCGGGGAGAGCCCGGAAGAGGCGGAAAGCGAGGGGCAAAGTCACCAGCCCCAAGATCTCCACCATTAGCCACCAGATGAAGATATAGGCCATCTACCCTTTCACCTTATAGACCCGAACCCGGGGGTTCTGATAGGCCAACTCCAGGTACCCCTCCTCCAGGAGGGTGTCGAACTTGGCTAGGGATCGGGCTGGATAAACCGTCCGCTCCAACTGCCCGACATAGATATATCTGATATCGAGTTCCTCGAGGAGGGCTTTCGTTTCCTGGAGATCGGTGCTCTCATAGAGGGAACGAGCCTCGGCTTCCCGTTGAGCCACCATCCAACCATACCGCTGCTCGTTCTGATGAGCCCCTACCAGGGTGGGCAGGCCGGTGTAACTGGCCACCCTCAGCCCCCCCTCCCGATAGTAGGGCAAGGCCGCCTCGGCCACTACCGGGGTCCCCTCTACATTCGCTAGGAACCACTGGATCGCTTCATAGTCGTATCGGAGTTCTATGGGGTTACTCTCATCGGGCCAAGTGTATCTCCCCACGGTCATGAAAGCCAAGCCGTCGAGGGTTCCCAAGGGAGGCCTGGCTCCGGGAAAGCGATCTCGAACCCGGGCCTGGGTCCCAAACACTGTATAGATGCTGGAGGCAAGAAAGAGGGCCAGAAAGGCTCCTTGCCACAACCTGCGCCACATGACGCCTCTCAGGCATCGCCACAATTGAGGCAATACCGCGGCCCCTGCCACCGATAGAAGCACCCAGGCCTGGATGTAGAATTTGAAGATGGTGTTCATCCGCCGGTAGTCGCCCCCTTGGAGAAAATCTCGCAAGTAGACCACCTCGCAGCCCAGAAGGATCCCCAAGCCCAAGAAGCCCAGGAGATGGATAAAACCCCTCTCTGGCTGGGAGTCATCACTAAGGATAAGGATCCCCGCCAGTATGAGCAAGGGAAAAAGCAAGGCTAAGACCCATTCCTTTAGGAGAAGAAAAACCAGGATGGCTAGCGATACGGAACCGAAAGCAAGGAGAGCCTCTCTTCCTCTTAGCCTGCGCCGAACTGAAAGGAGGAGATAACTACCTATCAAGAAGACGAAGAACCCCCAAATAGTAAGGAAGGGCTCGATCCCCGTCCGGCGCCTAACCAGACCCAGCCCCACATGAAGGGGCTGGTAATAACTGAAGAAGGGGAGATAGAGAAGAAGACCCAAGACCACTATACCCAGCGAAGCCGACAACGCCTTGGCTGTCGCCCAGGCCCCTCCTTGGGCCCAGGCTCGCAGGAGAAAGGCCCCCAAGATGATGAGAAAGTAGGTGGGGAGATCCCAGGTATTGATAACCGCCACGCCACCTAGAGAGAGTCCCAAAAAGAGGACCAAAACCAGAGAATCGAGGCTGAAGAGACCATCCTGCCCAGACCGCCTTCGCCACGCAAAGACTAAAGCCAAAAGGAAGATGGTGAAAGGTATGCCGATCATGTGGGGGTGCAGATCGGCGAATAAGAAACTGAAGAAGGGGAACTCATTTATGGTGAACGGTATCACTCGAGTGCTTCGCCAGTAGTCGAAGGGCGGGAGGGCCCCGCGGCCCAGGAGGAGTTGCAGGAGGCCCGGGACGGCTCGTACCAGCCCCTCCACCCCCGGGATGGGGCTTCTGAACTCCAAGCCCCCTAGGTCTCCTAGTCGTTCCACTATCTGAACTAGCCCATCTAGGTTTCCCAAAAAGGCAAGAAAAACGGGTGCTACCACCCCCCAAAGGTATTTTCGAGTCAGGTTGTATCCCAGGGAGAAGGCGTTACCCACCGTGAGGGCGAAGAGTGTAGGGATCGCTAAGTTGAAGGCCACCTGGGGAACGATACCTGTCAGTTTGATGAGGATAGAGACGAGATGAAGGCCATAGTAGTAATAGTTGATATACCCTCCCGCAAAGTAGGGGTCATAAGGCGGAAAGTAGGGGCTCTTGACGATGGCGTTGAGATAAGCGAACTCCATCGACTTCTCCCCTCCGTTCCAAGGCTGCCATAGGTCGGGGTTGAGGAGTCGGATGCCTACGAACAGTAGAAAGGCACAAGAAAAGACCGCCTCGCTGATGAAGATAGTCCCTTTCCTGGAAGAGAGGAGGGCGATTATCTCCTGGCGCCCTCTCAAAAGAAGAGAAAAAGATGCCAGCCCCAGAAGTAGCCCGGCTCCCAAAATGGTGGGAAGGCTATTGGTGAAGAGACGGAGGCTGGCGGCCAGCCAGACCAAGTAGGCTACAACTAGAAGGCCCAAGGTCTTGGAAAGGATGTATCCCCCATCGGCGAGATGATGAAACACGAGGAGGGTCAGAGGCAAGGCTGCCAGGCCCAACATCTCGACGGCTAGCCACCAGAAAAGGATGGAGAGGAGAGGGTGACTATTGGCCAACCTATTCCACCCTCGATCTCTTATCACCGGCAACTCATCGACCGGCTCATCGAGGAGGAGCGTCTTTCCCGAAGGCCGCTCTGGCGATGGCTCCAACGCCTCCGCGAAGAGATCAGCGAACTCTTCATCCCTCAAATCCCGCCTCTTTTGGAAGATGAGCACCTTAGGGTGGTCATAGACGGTGAAACTCTCATCCGCACGGTCATCGACGATGGGGAGACCGAAGAGCCCAGGATAGGAGGTAAAGGCCTTGACCAAGCGGAAGCCCAACTCCTCATCGAAGAGCAACTCGTAATAGCGGGTGGTGATGGGGTACCTTTGGGGCAGACGAGGGATAGAACCGTAGAGGCGGTTGCTGGAGAGGATGATATAATCCGTCTCTCGAAGGTTGTCCACGATCTCTTGATACTTAGCCTCATCATCGGGTTCGTAGAGGGCCATAGTCACGGTACGGTATTCGTTGATGCTCCGTGGCTCCCCATCCACGCGCATCCCCAAGGGTAAATCATCGTCCCAATGCTCTTCCGCCAAAACGGAGTGAGAGGGTATATGCCGATAGATCCACTCTGAGGCTTGGACCCGGCTATGGGGGCGGGCATAGATGCTCTCGAAAGCCAAAGAATAAAGGAGACTACATAGAATGACGAAGCCGCAGGCTACATACCAGAGAGCCCTCCCCCACCAGTTGGCCTTGAGGCTCTCTTGCCAAGCAAATAGCATATTGGCAGCCATGATATAGAAGAAGGGGAAAAGGGGCAGCATATAGCGTAGGAACTTGACGTAGAAACTCCCCGTAGTGAGGAAATAGGGCACCGTCCAGGCCAAAAGCAGGAGTTCCCACGGACCTCGCCAGCGAAGGCCCCGCCATAGGGCGAAGAGAAAGCCACACCAGGCCAGGACCCCCAAAGGCGGCCCCATAGCCCAGAGGATGGTCTGGGTGATCTGGTAGAGGAAAGGGGTAGTCCCTGTGTACTGACGGGTATAGGGGTAGTCGCGGATTCCCCGCACCATCTCGCCCTGCTCCACCACATCTCCAGCGAAGGTCTTCCAGTCCAGGATGGCGTAAGGCTGGGCCACGAAGAAGGCGAGAGCCAGAAAGAGGAGGCTTAAAAGGAGAAGAATGGCGTTTTCTTTCCACCCCTTCTGAGCCCGCCACCGGAGGAGAAAAGCCCCCAGGAAAGCCAAGACAAGGGGGGCCGCGCTGAACTTGGTGGCTAGAGCCAAGCCAAGAGTGACGCCTAAAAGCACCGCCTCTCGCACCCCTCCCCCCTTAGCCAACCCCAGGGCGAAATAGAAGAAGAGAAGGGTAAAGAAGAGGAGGATAACATCCACGGCATAGAAATGGGCCACCTGGATCTGGAAGACGGTGAAGGCGGAAAATGTAGCCGCCAGGAGCCCTACTTTAGAGCCATGCACCCTCTTGCCCACAAGATAGGTGAGATAGATATTGGCCGTGCCCAGAAGCGCCGAGATGACCCGTCCTAGGAGGGTAAGGTGATCATAGTCCGATATCCCCTTAAGGGCTGCCAACGCTTGGGCCAGAGAGGGCCAAAAGGAGAAAAGGCGCGAGAGAGGGGCCAGAAGGCTCAAAAGGTGTGCCGCCAAGCGGAGAAGATAGAGCGGCAGCGACCCGTAAGCGAAGAAACGAGGGTTAAGGGGACTGGTCTGGGGGGCGAAGAAGTTAGGATCTCGTTCCGTAGCCTGTGCGGCTAAGGCAGGGTTGAAGAACCGGGGCCATTCCTGCAAGGGTGGTATATCGAGGCGGGTGGCCACCATGGTGATCCACCGCTCATCAGGATGCAGATGGTGGTTTTGATCCCAGTTGAGTCCATAGAAGCGGAGGGCGGCCCCTATCACCAGGATTAGAGCCAACCCCAGGGCGATCCTACGTCGCCTTAGCCAACGCATAGAGATATTCTAGCATCGAGGTACCCTCTCGGCAAGTAAGAATTGAGCCTCCTTGTGATATAATAAAGATAGGGAGCCTCTTGATCCAATGGGAGGGGCTATGAATAATAAAGAGATCGGTCAAATCTTCCGAGAGATCGCCGATATGTTGGAGATCCAGGGAGGAGATTTCTATCGGGTCAACGCCTACCGCCGCGCCGCCGATTCCATCGAGCATCACCCTGTAGCCCTGGAAGAACTCTGGAAGGAGGGAAGGCTGCGGGAGGTGCCCCGGGTGGGAGAGGCGATCGCTAAGAAGATCGATGAACTCCTGAGCACCGGACAGTTGGGCTATTATGAGGAGTTGAAAGAGCAGGTCCCCGATGGGGTGCTCTCGCTTCTTACCCTCCCCGGCGTAGGCCCCAAGACGGCCAAACTCCTCCATGAGAAACTCGGCCTGACCTCCATCCCCGAGGTGGAGCAGGCGGCTCGGGAAGAGAGGTTGCGCCACCTGCCCGGCCTGGGGGCCAGGTCCGAGGAGAAGATCCTCCACGGTATCGAGAT
>JBHIDN010000072.1:0-6555 GCA_046760125.1 Anaerolineae bacterium | reverse complement strand
AGAGGAGACAGCCAAGGCTATCGACGAGCGGGCGGCCATGGGAGCCATCGGCAACATGCAGGCCTATCTCCAGTTCAAGGCAGCGCGGGCCTTGGAGGAGGCAGCAAGTGCCCCCGAGGGCGCAGGGGGCTTGGCCCAGGCGGGAATGGGCTTGGGTGCCGGTATGGGGATGGGGGCTATGATGGCCGGGATGATGACCCAGGCGATGCAAGCCGGCCCGCAGGCTCCCACCATGCTCTGTCCCAGTTGCTCGGCGCAGATCCCGGCCGGGTCGAAGTTCTGCCCTCAATGCGGGGCCAAGATCGGGGAGGAGATGATCTGCCCCAACTGCAAGGCCGATGTCCCCGCGGGCTCCAAATTCTGTCCCAACTGTGGAACCAAGATAGGGTAGAATGCTCGGCGAGTGATTGGGGGGAGAGTGTGCCCTGTGCGCTCTTCCCCCTGCCTCACCTTATTCCACTGCTAGCCAAAAGCGTCAGATGGTAGCATCCCTGGCCCCCGGCCCCTGGCCTGTCATCCCTAGACCCTGTCGGGTTCGGGACAGGGGCGCGCCAGGACAGGCTGGCAAGTACCGGGGCAGGCTGACGTCACCAGGGAATCGAGGCTTTAGCCGGTTATTTGAATTGCCGCCTGAATGCTACAGCCCATTCGGCAAAGGATGTCAGATGGTAACATCTGACACCACCAAATTGATGGTATGGACCTAGAAGGGAGCGAGGATGCGTTTCAATGGCCGGAAACATGATGAGATGCGAGCGGTGAAGATCACCCCCGGGTATCTGGATTATCCAGAGGGGTCGGCGCTCATAGAGGTGGGGGAGACCCGCGTCATCTGCGCCGCTAGCGTGGAGGAGACGGTACCCCATTGGTTGAGGGAACAAGCGCAGGGGTGGGTCACCGCCGAGTACGCCATGTTACCCCGCTCCACCCGCCAGCGCACCCCCCGGGAGACCCGGGGCTTAGGCGGCCGCACGCTGGAGATCCGCCGTCTCATCGGCCGAGCCTTGCGTGTGGCCGTGGACCTCCGTCTCTTGGGAGAGCGGACGGTGATCATAGATTGCGATGTCCTCCAGGCCGATGGGGGAACGCGCACCGCCGCTATCACTGGGGGCTACGTGGCCCTGGCCATCGCCCTGCGCAGGCTGATAAAAGGGGGGCTCCTCCCGGCCAGCGTGCTCAGGACCCAAGTGGCGGCCATCAGCGTGGGGGTGATGCAGGACGAGCCTCTCCTAGATCTCACCTATGAAGAAGATTCGCAAGCGCAGGTAGATTTTAATGTGGTGATGACCGCGGAAGGGGAGTATGTGGAGGTGCAGGGCACGGGAGAAGGGGGGCCTTTCTCTCGCCAGATGATGGATAGGCTCTTGGACCTGGCCCAGAAGGGTATAGAGGAATTGCTGGTGGCGCAGAAGGAGGCGTTGAAGGGGTATTGAGACAGGAAGGCCAGAAGGCAAACGCCTACTGGACCAACGCCTCTCCAGTTTGCCGCTCAGGCGAGCGGCCCTTTCTTTCGGCTATGGGCTTCCAAGGATAACTCGATCACTTTGGTGATCAGGTCCATGGGGCTCATCCCCTCTTCGGCCGCCTGGTGGAAGATACAAGTGGAGGGGGTCATGCCGGGGAGGGTGTTGGTCTCGGTGACTATCACTTCCCCATCGACTACGAAGCCATCGATACGGGCATAGACTTTTGTCCCCAAGGCTTTGTAGGCCTCAAGCATTACCCTCTGTACCTTCTTTATCATCTCCTGGGGGAGGCGAGCGGGGGTGATATTCTCTCCCTCGCCGGGCAGGAACTTCTCCTCCACGGTGAGGAAATCGCCGCGCGGGGGCGTCTCAGTGGGGAGAAAGGCGATGGGGTTTTCGTTGCCTATCACTCCGCAGGTGATCTCCGTGCCCCTCAGCAACTCCTCCACTAAGCAGGTGGTGTCCCACTGGAAGGCTCTCTCCATGGCTGGGGCTAACCCTTCCCCTTCGCGTACCACGGAGAGCCCGATGCTGCACCCTTCTCGCGTGGGCTTCACCACGCAGGGGTAGCCCAAGGTCTCCTCGATCTCCTCTTCTATTTCCTCTCTTTGCTCTTGCCACGCTTTCTCGGAGATGGCCAGGTAACTTGGGACTCGGAGGCCGACGGCGGCGAGGAGGCGACGGGTCATATGTTTATCCATCCCCATAGCCGAGGCCAGGACCCCAGAGCCGGTGTAGGGTATCCCCAACAGTTCGAGGAGGCCTTGGAGGCAGCCATCCTCCCCATATTTGCCGTGCAGTCCGATGTAGACGAAGTCCACCACTTCCTTCAACTTCTCGTAGGGGATGCGGGTGGCTTCTTTTTCTAATCTGGCCTCGATATCGGCCGTGGTGTTCTGGACCAAAAGGGGCAGGGTCATCTCCCAAAGTCGTCCTTTGCTGTCCAGGAAGATGGGAACACCCTCATATTTGGAGAGGTCCAGGTTATGGTATATGTTGCGGCCGCTCTCCAGGGAGATCTCTCGCTCACTGGACATGCCGCCCATGATGACTCCTACGCGGAGCCGACTCTTCTCCTCCTTCGCCATGAAGTTCTCCTTCTATAGGGGTCCTTTCTTTTTCTCGTGGGCCTCCAGGGCCAACTCGATCATTCTGTCGAAGAGCATGGTAGCGTTCAGCCCTATCTCCGCCGCCTGGTGAAACATGAAGGAAGAAGGGGCCATGCCGGAAGAGGTGTTGGGGTCGGTGAGGAGTATCCGGCCATCTTCTAGGAGGAAGCCATCCAGGCGGCCATAGTTCTTGAAGCCTAAGACCTTGTAGGCTTTCATCACCTCTTCTTGTATATGCTTGATCGTCTCCTCCGATACCCGGGCCGGGGTGATCTTCTGGGAGCGGCCGGGCATATATTTGTCGTCATAGGTTAGATACTCATGCGTAGCCACCGTCTCTGTGGGAGGCATAGGCCAAAGTTCGTCGTTCCCCAAGACGATGCAAGAGAACTCCAGGCCATGCAGTTTCTCTTCTATGAGGGCTGAGTTGTCCCACTGGAAGGCTAGTTCCAGAGCCCGACCGATATCTTCCTCCTTCTGTACCACCGATACGCCGATGCTTGAGCCTTCGCGGCTGGGTTTGACCACGCAGGGGAGGCCGATCTCCTCGACGATCTCATTTTGCGTTCCCCGTGGATCTCGCTCCCAATCGGTGTCTCGGACGACCATCTCCTGGGCCACTTCCAACTGGGAGGCTTTGAGCACCCGGTGAGCCATGGGCTTGTCCATGCAGAGGGCCGAGGCCAGGACCCCGGAGCCGGTGTAGGGTATCCCCAAAAGTTCGAGGAGACCTTGGAGGCAACCATCATCGCCATATTTGCCATGGAGGGCGATGAAAGCGAAATCGATGAGGGTTTTGAGTTCTTCGTAGTAGATGCGCTTCGCCTCCTTCTCCAGTCGGGCGATGATGTCGGAGGTGGTGTTCTGAATGACGAGTTTCTTGGGAAGTTCCCAGAATCTGTTCTCTGTGTCCACGAAGATGGGGATGGGGACATACTTTTGGCGATTCAGGTGCATATAGACCTGTCGCCCGCTGGCCAGCGAGGCCTCTCGTTCTGAGGAGGCTCCCCCAAATAGCACACCCACCCGCATCATGGTATGTTCTTAACCCTCAACTTGGCTAGATGAAATTCTAGCAATTATGCTCTCGATAAGCAAGGTTGCGCCATGAGGGCCAGGGTGTTAGAATGTTTTTATCGGCATTGGGGGAAATAGTATGAGTACCACCAGGCTCATAGGTTTGCTTCTTCTCATAGGAGGTATCGCCCTTCTTCTCATATCGCTGAGCGCGGATATGATAGGGCTGGGGCGTGACCCGGGGTTCGGCTACCAGCAGATGGGGGGCACCCTGGTGGGAGCGGTGGCAGCCATCATCGGTGGCCTTCTCTACCGAAGGGGCTAAACTCTTGAGAGGCTGTTTTTCATGATCTATCTGTCCGATATCCTCGCGGCCACTGGGGGTCGGATATATGGCCCCATCTTTGCCCAGGAGTTCAGCGATTTTTGCTTTGACTCTCGCATCCTCCAGCCAGGAGAACTCTTCTTGGCGGTAAAGACGGAGAAGGGCGACGGCCATGATTATATAGAGGAGGCCTGTCGCGATGGGGCGGCGGGGGTGCTCTGCGAGCGGGAGATAGAGCTCGCTCCTCACCGTGTGACCTGTGTGGTGGTGCCCGATACCCAACAAGCCCTTCGCCATTGGGGCGAATATATAATCAAAGAATACGCCCCTGAGGTTATTGGGGTGACGGGGAGCACTGGGAAGACCAGCGCCAAGGAGGCTATCGCTAAGGTCCTAGAAAAGAGGTTTCCCGTCTTCAGGAACCACGCCAACTATAATGGGCGGTATGGTTTGCCCATCGCTTTGGGGAGGCTTCGCCCGGGGCACAAAATCGCGGTCTTGGAGATGGCCTGCGATAGTTTCAACGAGATCGCAGAGTTGGCCCAGATAACCTCGCCCCGCATAGGGGTGGTGATGAGCGTGAACGCCGCTCATCTGGAGTATCTGGGCAGCCTGGAGAATATAGCCCAGGAGAAGGGGAGACTGATCGAAGCCTTGCCCGAGGAGGGTTGCGCTCTCCTCAACTTCGATGACCCCCGGGTTCGAGCCATGGCCGGCAGGACCAAAGCCCGGGTGCTCACCTTCGGGACGGACCCGAAGGCCGATCTCTACGCTTACCAGATCGCCGCCCATCGGGAAGGCGTGCGATTTTTCGTCCGCTATCAAGGCGAGAATGCTGAGGTCCAGATTGCTCTTCTGGGCAGCCATAACGTCTACACTGCCCTTGCTGCTCTGGGGGTGGGAGCTCTCTACGGTCTCTCCCTACAGGAGGCCGCTCAAAGCGTGGAAGAACTCAAGCCCCTTAAGGGACGCTTAAAGCCTTTGGAGGGGATAAATGGCAGTCTGCTCTTGGACGATAGTTACAGCGCCAACCCGACCTCGACCCTTGCGGCCCTCGACCTCCTAGCCCAGATGGAGGGAGGGGATAGGGTCGCCATCTTGGGAGACATGTTACAACTAGGGGCCTACGAGGAGGAGGGACATAGGGAGGTGGGGCGCCGGGCCGCTCAGGTGGTGGATTACCTGGTCACTAAGGGTGAGCGGGCCAGTATCATAGCCGAGGAGGCGAGAGGATGCGGCTTGGCAGAGGAGCGGATCTTTGTGACCTATACCACGGAGGAGGCAGTCCGGAGCATAGCCGAAAGGATAACCCCCGGCGATATAGTGCTGGTGAAAGGGTCGATGGAGGCTCGCATGGAGAGGGTGGTGGAGAAACTACTGGCCGACCCCTCGCAGGCGGAGAGTCTCCTCGTCCGACAGAGCCCGGCTTGGAAGCGGATCCACATTATCGCCCCCGATCGCCCTACCTGGGTGGAGATCGATCTGGGGGCTCTAGCCCATAACGTGCGGGAAGTCAAAAGGATAGTGGGGGAGAAGGTGGGGATCATCGTTACCCTCAAGGCTGACGCTTACGGCCATGGTGCGGTCAAGGTAGCGCGCACCGCTCTGGCCAACGGGGCCAATATGCTGGGGGTGGCTTGCCTCGGCGAGGCGGTAACTCTCAGGAAGGCGGGCATTTCCGCTCCCATTATCATTCTGGGCTATACCCCTGCTTGGCAGGCTAGAGATATCGTCCTTCACGATATCACAGCCACGGTCTTCTCCCTAGATGTGGCCAGGGCTTTCTCCCGTGCTGCCGTGGCCCTCAACTCTCAAGTGCGGGTGCACATCAAGGTGGATACGGGCATGGGTCGGCTGGGTCACCTTCCCTCTGACGTTCTCCCCTTCGTGCAGGCGCTCCAAGGGTTACCCAACCTTGTGGTCGAGGGGATCTTTACCCATTTCGCCATCGCCGACGCGGAGGATGCCCACGGCGTCCCCGGCTGGGGAAAGGAGTATACGCTCCGCCAACTGGAGGCCTTCAAAGGGGTACTGAGGGAGTTGGAGGCTAACGACATCCATATCCCTCTCATCCATGCGGCTCATAGCGCCGCCATCTTCACTCTACCCGAATCCTACTTCAATCTGGTGCGGCCGGGGATAGCGATCTATGGGCTCGACCCTTCCTCAGAGGTCCGTTGTCCCGATAGTTTTTGGCCGGTTCTCTCTTTCAAGACCCAGATCGCCCAGGTGAAACGACTGCCGGAAGGGAGTTACATAAGTTATGGCTGCACCTACCGCACCGAGAGGGCTTCCTCCATCGCTGTCATCCCTGTAGGCTACGCCGATGGCTTCCGAAGGGGTCCCAGAACCTGGGGCGAGGTCTTGGTGCGGGGCCAGCGGGCTCCGGTGGTGGGGCGGGTATGTATGGATATGAGTATGATCGATGTCACCGATATCCCCGGGGTTCGTCAGGGGGATGAGGTGGTCCTCATCGGCCAGCAGGGGGAAGAGAGGATTACCGCCGAAGAGGTGGCGGATAAGTTAGGCACCATTAACTACGAGGTGGTTTCTCAGATCTTGGCCCGGGTGCCGCGAGTGACGTGAGAATTCTAGTGATGAGTAAACGGACATGCGAGTAACTCGCATTCTTTTTTGG
>JBHIDN010000071.1:0-6614 GCA_046760125.1 Anaerolineae bacterium | reverse complement strand
TACAACGATGTGCATCTCATGGTCGTTCTCATCGGCGAGCGGCCCGAGGAAGTAACCGACATGGACCGCTCTGTAGAAGCCGAGGTAGTAGCCGCCACCTTCGACGACCCGGTCCAGAGCCAGGTCCGCGTAGCCGAGATGGCCCTGGAGCGGGCTAAGCGGCTAGTGGAATGCGGCTTGGACGTGGTCATCCTCTTGGACGGGATCACCCGTTTGACCAGAGCCTATAATCTCACCGTGCCTCCCAGCGGCCGCACCCTCTCCGGTGGCATCGACCCCGCGGCCCTCTATCCCCCAAAGCGTTTCTTCGGCGCCGCTCGCAACGTCGAGGACGGAGGAAGCCTTACCATTATCGCTACCTGTCTCGTAGAGACCGGCAGCCGGATGGATGACGTTATCTACGAGGAGTTCAAGGGCACAGGGAATATGGAGCTACACCTCAGCCGACGGCTGGCTGAAAAGTACATCTTTCCCGCCTTCGATATCGAGCGCTCAAGCACTCGGCGCGAGGAACTGCTCCTCGATCAGGAGACCCTCTCTAGAGTCTGGACCTTACGTCGCATGATAGACATGATAGGGGGTGTCGAAGCGCTACAGCCTCTCCTTACCCGCTTGGCCAAGACGAAAAATAACCGCGAATTTCTCGACACCTTGAACAAGGATGCCATCTAACCGCCGCCTCATCCAAAGGCTCATCGAGGCCAGCACCAGCCTCTGGAGAGATCGGTTCTCCCGCCATCTCACCCGCTACACCTCCCACCTATCCCTCTTGACCCTCTTTCTTCTCCTCACCTCCCTGGGGAATTTCAACCCCCGAGCGTTGCGTCCAATGGGGGAACCTCCCTCCACCGGGAATCCGGCCCCTCCCTTCCTTCCCAGGAGGGTGGGACTACCCTTGGAGACCGGCTACCTGACCAAGGAGGCTTTGCCTTTCACCATCATCCCCCAGAGGCCTCGACGGGAGGTGATCACCTATGTGGTGCAGCCGGGAGACACAGTCACCAGCATCGCCCAGGAGTTCGGCTTGCGACCGGAGACCATTCAGTGGTCCAACCCTCAACTCTACCCCTATCCAGACCTCCTATCTATAGGGGAGGAACTCTTCATCCTGCCCGTCGATGGCGTCTATCATAAGGTAGAGGCGGGCGATACCCTAGAATCTATCGCCGAGGAATACAAGGTGGATCCGTCGGCTATTCTGGAATCGGAGTACAACGATATCGCCGATCCAGAGACCCTGGTTGTAGGGCAGATGCTAGTCGTACCCGGGGGGAGCAAGCCCTACGTGGCCCAGATAGTCTATACCGGGCCACCACCGCCGGGAGCGGCCCAGGGAAGCGGCAACTTCATGTGGCCCGTTAGTGGGGTGATAACCCAGGGCTACTGGGGGGGGCACCGAGCGTTGGATATCGGGGCTCCATGTGGCACCTCCGTCTACGCCTCCGATTCGGGGTACGTGGCCGCCGTAGGATGGCTAGGCGGGTACGGCAACCGCATCCTTCTCAGCCACGGAAACGGGTGGGAGACTCTGTACGCTCACCTCAGCCAAGTCCTGGTACGCGCTGGCACCTCCGTCCAAAGAGGAGCGCTGATCGGACGAGTGGGCACCACCGGTCGTTCCACAGGCTGCCATCTCCACTTCGAGATCCGCCAGTACGGCACCAAGCGAAACCCCTTCGGCCTCCTCCCTTAGGCTTCAACTAATTCTGTTTTACTGTCCATGAGGTCATCTCTCCCTCCACGTGATGGGAAAAGATAGCCTTTAAGCATAGCCCTTCTTATGATATACTTATTAGAGAAGGCTCACCCGAAAGAGAGATGGCGCAACTTCTTATCGGCACCTCCGGTTGGAGTTACAAGCACTGGCAAGGGCTCTTCTATCCGCAGGATCTGCCCCCCAGAGAATGGTTCTCCTACTACAAAGAGCAGTTCAACACCGTAGAGATCAATAACACCTTCTACCGCTTGCCGGCCGAGAAGACCTTCAGAAATTGGCGCAAGCAAGCGCCAGAGGGCTTCATCTACGCCGTAAAGGCTAGCCGGTACATCACCCACATCAAAAGGCTACGCGACCCTGAACTAGCCCTGGAGAACTTCATAAGCCGGGTGCGGCTTCTGGGGGAGACCTTAGGCCCTATCCTCTACCAATTGCCGCCTCGCTGGCGACCCGACCTGGACCGCTTGAAAGGGTTTATCGAGACCCTCCCCCGGGATCTCGTTCATATCTTCGAGTTCAGGGATCCCCGCTGGTTATGTGAGTCGGTCTTCGAACTCTTGGAGGAGAACGACCTGGGTTTCTGCATCATGAGCCTTCCCGATTTCGATTGTCCCAAGCGAGTCACCGGTCAGACGGTCTACATCCGCCTGCACGGCTCCCGTTCGCTCTACGCCAGCAGGTACACCCAGAGGGAACTGGAGAAGTGGGCAGAGTATGTCGTTCCTCTCTTGTCGGAAGGGCATGACGTCTATGTCTATTTCAACAACGACGCCTTCGCCTACGCCGTGGAGAACGCAAAAGAGTTGCGCCACCTAATAGAGAAGATGGTGCCCCTTGAGGAGAAGGTATGATGAAAGAGGCTATGCTCTACACAAAACTGAAGGACGATCTAGTGCGATGCCAACTTTGCGCCCACAGGTGTACTATCAAGCCCCATAGGGTGGGCATCTGTGGGGTGAGGAGAAACGAGGAGGGCAGCCTATATACCATGGTCTACGCAAAGGCGGTGGCCGTGCATGTGGACCCCATCGAGAAGAAGCCCCTATACCATTTCCTCCCCGGGAGCGCCTCTTTTTCCATAGCCACCATAGGCTGCAACTTCCGCTGCCTCTTCTGTCAGAACGCCGATATCTCCCAGGCCTCCAAGGGTGGGGGATGGGGGTATCCCGTGCGGGATTTCCCTCCCGAGGAGGTGGTGGCCGGGGCCCAGCGGTATAGGTGTGCCAGCATAGCCTACACCTACACCGAGCCCACCATCTTCTTCGAGTACGCCTACGATACAGCCTTCCTAGCCCACCAACAGGGGATCAAAAATATCTTCGTCACCAACGGTTACATGACCGAAGAAGCGTTGGAGGCTATAGAGCCCTACTTGGACGCTGCCAATGTGGATCTCAAAAGTTTCAACCCCCAGTTCTCCCGCCGCATCGTAGGGGCTAGGCTAGAGCCGGTATTGGAAAGCATCGAGAGGAGGCACCAAATGGGGGTCTGGGTGGAGGTGACCACCCTCATCATCCCCGGCCAAAACGACGGGGAGGAGGAACTGAGGGAGATCGCTCGCTTCATCGCCGGCATAGACGTGGACATGCCCTGGCATATCTCTCGCTTTGTCCCCCATTACAAGATGAGAAGCACCCCCTTCACCCCCGTGGAGACGATCCATCGTGCCGCAGAGATCGGTCATGAGGAGGGGTTACGCTACATCTACGCCGGAAACGTCCCCGGCGACCCCCACGAGAATAGTTACTGTCCCCACTGCGGCCAGATAGTCATCCGCCGACTGGGATACCATACCCACTCGGAACTGAAGGGGCGGGCTTGTCCCTCCTGTGGAGAGGAACTGGCCTTCGTCCTCAACTGAGAAGACTCAAAGAAGGAGATATGGATAGAGAAAGGCTGAAGTACCTAGCAAGCCTCCGCTCTGAGAAGCACCTCCTAGTCAGCCTCTACCTCCCCCTGGAGAAAGGGGAACTGGGAGAGGCGAAACTCGCCATTCGATTGAAGAACCTGATAAACGAAGCCTTAGAGGCCAAGGAAGATTGGACTCCTGAGCAGATCCGCTCCGTGGAGGAAGACCTGGCCCGCATCGAAAGGCTGGTGGCAGAGGAAAGGGTTCTGGGGAGCAAAAGCATCGTTGCTTTTGCCTCCTCGCCCCTTGGCCTTTGGGAGGTCTTCCGGCCTCCCGTGAGGGTGGAGAAGAGCCTGGCCATCGATCACGCCCCTCGAGTGGCTCCTCTCATCGCCCTCGCGGGGCAACTAGAGCGATACTGTACGGTGCTAATAGATAAGAGTCGGGCTCGGATCTTCTTCCTCGATTTAGGCGGTGTGGAGGAACGGTATGATATTTACGGCGTCCTCCCCGGGCGGCACGATCAGGGAGGCTGGGCCCAGGCTCGGTATCAACGTCATCATGACGATCACGTGATGCATCACTTGAAACATACCGCCGATGAACTGCTCCGCCTTCGCCATGAGGAAGGGCTTCAGCGCCTTTTAGTGGCCGGAACGGAGGAACTTGTCAGCCAGTTTACCGACTACCTACACCCTTATCTCAAGAACTGTCTGGTAGCCACCTTGCCCCTGGAGATGACCGCCTCACCCAAGGAGGTGCAGGAGCAAGCGTTGGCGGTGGTGGAAGATCTGAATAAGCGAGAAGAGGCAAATCTAATCCAAAAACTGAGGGGGGAGGCGCTTTCGGGGAACCTGGGGGTCATCGGGCTGGAGGATACCCTCCACGCCTGGCAGGCGGGCCAGGTGCTCACCTTGCTGATAAATGAAGATTTCCAGGCTCCTGGGAGGCGATGCTCCCGATGCGGCTCCCTCACCGTTCGAGAGGGATCCTGCCCCTATTGTGACCAGATGTTGGAGCCCCTCCGGGATGTAGTGGAGGAACTGGTAAAACGGGCCTTCTTGGGGAATACGGAGATAAAGTTCATCGCCAGAGAGAACAAAGAGGCCCTGGCCGAGATGGGAGGCATCGGAGCGCTTCTGAGATTCGCGGCTTAAGGATCAGATCCTGTCGGCGATCGTGGCCATCTGTTCTGGAGTCAATAGTTGCCTAGCCATAGGGAATAAGACTGAGTTTTCCTTATTTATGTGCTCGCTGAGAAGTTGAACTACGAATTGAGCGGAGGCGACCAGTTCGTCGATAACCGCCCCATCTTTATCTCCCTCCAACCGTTCGAGGGTGCCTTCCACCTTTTCCAGCACCTCCCATAACCGCCTATGCTCCTCCCTCATGACGAAAGTGGGCCCTTTGGGAGGCAAGACCTTCTCCAATTCCGGAAAGAGGAGTTCCTCCTCCTTCTCATTATGCGCTCTCACCTCGTTGTTGATGAAAGCGGTGGCCTTCCTTATCCCTTCTAATACTTCTCCAGTGACCTCCCCCGTCTCCACTTCTTTGGATGTAGCCACTGAGCGCTTTTAGACGGGCTAGCCCTTCCTCGTGTTGAGCCATCAATATGGCTATGGGATCCTTTGACATTCCTCCTCCTTCACCGTGCGACAGCGATCAAATCGTCGCTTTCCTCCCTCTTATAGGGGCTAAACCTATAGTCCCCGTAGAATTCTGCCTCCCTGAACCCTACCTGCCGCAAAAGGTTCCTCAACTCCTCGCTGAAGATGGGGCGGAGTTCCGTGGACTTCACGGTGTAACTCCACTCCCCGCCCTCTTTCCGAAAAATCACCATGTTGAAGGTCATCCGCTCCTCATGGAAATCGATCAGGCGGAAGAAGAGCCATTCCCTTTTCCCCTCCCGGTGAGCGACCAAGGGCATGAACCTTTCCTTTCGGTTCCAAACCCGATCATAGTTCCGATTCTGGATGACCAAAACGCCTTTCTCCAGGACTTGTCGCATGTCGCTCAGGGCCTCGACCAACCCCTCCGGGGTCAAGATATGAGGTAGCGAGTTTCCCAGGCAGATCAAGGCGTCGAACCCCCCACCTACCTTCCTTTTGAACTCGCCAAACCCGGCCTCAACGAAAGTCACTTTACCACGGCCGTTTTCCCTGGCTCGCTCGATCATGGCCCTACTGAGATCGGCCCCCACCACCTCGTACCCTCGCTCTGCCAAGGCGATGGCGTGATGGCCGGTGCCACAAGCGGCGTCGAGAACCCGCCGCACCCCATACCTAGAGAAGAGCCTTTCAAAGAATGGCAACTCATAGGCCAACCTGGCCGACCAATCGACGAAGCGATCGTAGTCGAGGCTGAATTCATCATAGAGGGGCACTCCCGTTGCGTCGCTCATAGGCCCTCCCCTTGCCCTTCCTAGCCGTGGATCAGATGGGGCAGACAACGTACGCATACCCAGAGACTGTGGCCCGCCTTGCGACAGGGTATGAGTATTGCTTGCTCCTCGCTGTTGCCGCAGTGGAAGCAACTCTGGGCGATATAGAGTTCTCCCCTCTCTTCCTGTCGCTCTTCAACGGCCCTCTCATCGAAGGGTGCGGCTTCTCGAACCTCGATACTTAAGGCTCCCGTGGGACAGACCGAGAGACAGAAGCCCGCCCCATCGCAAAGTTCCTCTTGCAACACCTTAGCCTTACCATCGACGATCTCGATGGCCCCCTCGGCACAAGGGACCACGCATAGCCCACATGCGTTGCAGAGCGCCTCATCTATCCTGACGATCTGGCGTTTAACCACTCTCTTCCCCCCTGTGAAATTACCTCCTCACCACTCTATCAGGGCGATATAACCAAAAAGGGGCTCGCTTTCTATAGAAATAATACCAACTCGGCGATCCCCTGTCTGTGACTTTTGTCTCTTAGAGCCTTGCTTTATGCCGTCGTGGATTCGCCCAGGCCTAAAAGAGGGGCGCGTTCAAGGAACCAGCCCTGACCTCCACAGGAACCCACCGAAGAGAAGTTACGAGAAATGACACCGAGCAGAGGC
>JBHIDN010000070.1:0-6660 GCA_046760125.1 Anaerolineae bacterium | reverse complement strand
GGCGCAGCCCTAACCCCCGCTCCACCCTCATGCTCTCGCTGAGAGGGAGGATACATGCCGCGGCCAACACCTGGTCTTCTCGAATTATCACCGCCCCATCGTGAAGGACGGTATTAGGCTGAAAGATGGTGAGGAGCAACTCCGTCGATAACTCGGCGTTCATCTCCACTCCGGTCTCCACATACTCCTGTAAGCCGGTCTCCCGCTCCAAGACCATCAGGGCTCCATGGCGCCGCTCCGCAAGGATCCGTGCTGCCTGCGACATGCAACGGGTAACCTTCATCATCGTCCTCTCCGGCGATGCGCGGTTGATTAGACCCCCTCCCCGCCCTAGCCGCTCCAGGGCCCGACGTAACTCGGGCTGAAAGATCACCGGGACGGCAACCAGGAGGGCCGGCAGGGTGTTCCTCAAAAGCCAATTGAAAGCGGTCAAAGATAAGAGGTTGCTAGCCAGAACCACGGCTACGATGAGAAAGACGATGCCTCTGATCAGTTGGATAGCCCTTGTGCCCCGCATCGTAAAGAGGATCCCATAGAATATGAAGGCCACCAAGAGTATATCGACTATACTGCGCAGATCTATCTGCGAGAATATCCATATAAGGTCAGACACGCCACCTCCTCGTGGCTACGAGTCGCCTAACTGCTCCAAGAGTTGACGATAAGCCTCTATATCTTCGGGTCCCAGAGAGATGATACGCTGGATGGTCTCCCGAGCCTCCTCCTCCAGACCAGCCTCCAACTGCAACTCCCCCAGGGCATCCAACTCAGCGATCGCTTCCTCCTTCATCCCTACCGAGAGGTAGGCCTCACCTAGCCGTTGCCGAAGCCCCATATCCTGAGGCCTCTCCCTTATCATATCCTGGAGGATCGGTATAGCCTTCTCCCTTCGTTCCCGGATGAAGGAGTCGATCTCCTCTAAAGCCTCCTTCCGCCGACCCAGCCTGGAATAGAGATCTACCAGCGCTCGCCACGCCTCTTCATCATCGGGGGCCAGCCGCCTCAACTCCTCATAGTCAACCAGGGCCTCCCCCCAACCGGCTCGCTGCATCTGAAGATCAGCCCTCCTCCGCAGGAGGCGAACCTTCCACTCCTGAGGAGAACCGCTCTGAGAAGCCAAGTTGAGGGCTGCCCCATAGGCCTCAACCGCCTCCTCGGGCCGGGCCAATCGATAATAAGCCTCGGCCAAAGCCAGATACTCCTCCAGGGCCCTATCGATCTCCCCCAAGCCGATCAAAAGTTCGATGAGTCGCTTACGTATCTTCACATCCATAGGCGCCAAACCCGTGGCCATCCTGTAGATGGCTATGGCCCTCCTGGGTGCCCCCCGCATAGCATAAGCCTTCCCTGCCGCCCTGTATTTCTCGACCGCCTCGTCTATCTTCCCCCGGCGCAGGAACATCTCTCCCAAATAGAGATGCAGGACTAGATAATCAGGCACCATCTCCAAGAGGCGGTAGCATTCCTCCACCGCCGTCAGAGGGATACCCTGCTTCCAGTAGCCATCAACGAGGTCCAGGCTAGCCAGTACCCCTTCGAAGTCTGGATGCTCTAAGACCTCGGCCAGACTGATGGCAAGCCCCTGGGGGCTTATCCTCTCCACCTTCTCTCGAAGGGAGGTAACCTTTCCCTCCCAGCCTTCGCTTTCAAAGAAGTCAACAAGACGGTCAGCCAAGAGACGAGCCCTCTTCTCATCCTCGTAGAGGATCTCTTCATAGGCTTGAGTTAGACCCTCTTTCCCCCTCGCCACCGCTAGATCCACCATCTTCAGGGCTTCCAAGAGGTGCATAAGGGCCTTCCGACCCTCCCCCTCTCCAAGGTAGCATTTTCCTAAGAGGAATCGGCCAGCCAACTCGTATTCTGTCCCCGCCAGATCCTTAAATAGGGAGAGGACTCGGTCACACCGTCCCCTCTCCGCATAGAGCAAGGAGAGGTTAAAGAGGACCTCCCCCCTCTTCACCCCCTCCTTTAGGGCTAACTCATACTCCTCGATCGCTTCCCCCACCATCCCCTTGCCCTCGAGATCCATCGCCTTCCCGATGGCCACCACTCCGGGATGGCCTTCATCGCGCGCCTGCCCCAGGATAGACTCCGCCAAACGCGCTGTGGCCTCCTGGGCAGCGATGGCCGCTGGGCTATGCCCCTCCCTGGAGGGTGCCCCCACCCCCGTGAGGGCTCGAAGCAACTCCCGCGCCTCTACGTTCCCTTCATCCAGGGTCAAGGCTCGACGACAATGCTCCGCCGCTTTTTCTCTCTCCCCCTTGGCTCGGGCCAGACGAGCCAGAGCCAAGTACTCCTGGGCCGCATCCTCCGGAGCCTCGAGAATATGCACCTCGGCCAGTTCCTCGAGGGCTTTCTCGCTCTCGGGCTTAAAGCGAGTCACCTCCTGCCAGGCCTCTAGCGCCTCATCCACGGCTCCCTTCTCCTCATAGAGGAGAGCCAAACTCTCCCAAGCCTCCGCCGCCTCGGTGACCCGTCCCAGATCCCTACATATCTCCGCTATCCTCCGCCGAGCGGCCAGATCGTCCGGCTGAAGTCTCCCTACGGTGCGGTACTCCCCTAACGCTTCCCGCAGCCTTCCCGCCTCCAGGAGGGCGAGGCCTAGGCTGCTATGAGCCACCGGGTCCTCCGGGAACTCACGAACGGCCCTCCGATACTCCTCTATCGCCTTATCCCACTCCTTAGCCCAGGCGTAGTTATGTCCTCTCCTCATCGCCTCTTCGAAGGCGGAGCGGTTACCCATCTACGAACCTCCCATAAGCAAGAGAAGTATAGCCTTCTGGAGATGCAACCTATTCTCCGCTTGAGTGTAGACGATGGAGTAGGGCCCATCTATCACCTCATCGGTTATCTCCTCACCTCTGTGAGCGGGCAGGCAATGCATCACCAGGGGGCTCCTCCCGGCTTGGGCCACTAACTGAGCGTTCACCTGATAGGGCGGAAATACCTTCAATCGCTCTTCCCTCTCCTCCTCCTGTCCCATGCTGGCCCAGACGTCGGTATAGATTATATCCGCCCCTCGGACCGCCTCCTGGGGATCATGAGTCAACACCACTTGGCTACCCATCCTCCGGGCGAACCCTTTGGCCTTGGCCACCACCTTCTTCTGCGGCTCATAACCTGGAGGCGTAGCCACCCAGATCTCCATCCCCACCAGGCTGGCCCCGAAGAGGAGGGAATGGGCCACGTTGTTGCCATCCCCGACGTAGGCTAGCCGCAAGCCACGTAAGGTACCCCGCTCCTCCCTGATGGTGAAGAGATCGCTTAAAGCCTGACAAGGGTGGCTGAAATCGGAGAGGCCATTTATGACTGGCACCGAGGCCTGAGCGGCCAGTTCCTCCACATCGCTATGGGCGAAGACCCGGGCCATGATGCCGTCCACATACCGACTTAACACCCGGGCCACATCGGCCACCGATTCCCTCTCTCCCAACTTGATCTCCTGGGGCGAGAGGTAGAGAGCCTCACCCCCTAAATGTCTCATCCCTACCTCGAAGGAGACGCGGGTGCGAAGGGAGGGCTTCTGAAAGATCATGCCCAACGTCTTACCCGCTAGAAGGGGTCTATTCCCCCCCTTTCTCCATTCCTCCTTCAATTCGGTCGCTAGGTCTAGGATCTCGTAGATCTCTTCCGCGGAAAGTTCCACCAAGGAGATGAAATTCTCCATTTCCCCTCCCACAAAGAGAACACCCCTGCCCTGCATAGGGTTCGCCCCTATTATAACACAATCCCCCTCGCTAGTCCTCCCCAGAGCCTTCTCGGACCACGCTGTTTCTTAGAGTGCCGATCCCCTCTATCTCCACCTCCACCACATCCCCGGGCTTCAATTGGCCCACCCCCACCGGGGTCCCGGTGAGTATCACATCTCCCGGCTCTAAGGTCATCACCGCGGAGATATAAGCCAGGATCTCCCCCACATCGAAGATCATCTCCCTCGTCCTGGCCTCTTGTCGTAACTCCCCGTTGAGCCATGTCCGTAGGAGCAAATCCCCAGGGTCCAAATCTAGAGCCAGGTGCGGCCCCAGGGGACAGAAGGTATCGAACCCCTTACCTCGGGTCCATTGGGCGTCCATCTTCTGCAGATCCCGAGCGGTGACATCGTTGGCACAGGTGAGCCCCAAGATGTGATCGCCGGCCTCCGTGGCCCGAACCCTTTGGGCTCTCCTCCCTATCACTACCGCCAACTCGCCTTCATAATCTACCCGTTGCGCCAGGCGAGGGAGAACGATTTCCCCTCCATCTGCTAGCAGGGAACTGGGCGGTTTCAGGAAGATGATAGGCTCGTCAGGGAGAGGCGTTCCCATCTCCTCAGCATGGCCACCATAGTTTAGCGCCAAAGCCACTATCTTCGTCGGCTCACAGGGCACGAGAAGGGGAAACTCCTTCCACCCTTCGACTCTCTCTCCCCGCCTCCATTGGCCAAACGATCCCCCTAACCAGTAAGCCTCCTCCCCCTCGCTCATAGCATACCTTGGCCGCTCCCCGTCAAGGAGCCGCATCAACCTCCTTGCCATGCTTCCTCCGATATTATGTCAATAGACACCTTAACATAAGATTCGCCCTCGCTTGATTTATGTCCAGTCATTCTCCCCTCCTAGCCTCTCCCCTCACACTCATGAAACACCGGCTTCTAAAAACCTACTCACCCTCCGGTCTAATTATGTCAATGAAATCGACCTTCACAACTAGACCCTTGGTCTTATGTCAATTACCTCAAGGCCACAAATACCTTCTTTATGGAAAAGGGGACGACCCCGTGTCGTCCCCTAACCACACTCTTTACGCTAAAGGCCCCCTACCCCCTTCTGAAGGCCGCTGCCGGAGCCCGATGCCTCATGAGATTCCACACCTTTTCCCTTAACTCTTCCACCCGCAACGGCTTCACCAAATAGTCGTCAGCGCCACACTCCTTGGCCCGCTCCACCTCTTCAGGGTAGCCGGTGACTACCAAAACCTTGGTCCCCAAGGTCTCTGGATCGGTCTTTATCCTCCGACAGACCTTGAAACCGTCAACCCGGGGCATCACCAGGTCCAGAATGACCAAGTTGGGTTCGAAACTGGCGACCTTGAGCCCAGCCTCATATCCATCGGAGGCTCGTTCGAACCGGTAATCCCCCCCTGCCCCGCCGAGCGCCCTCTCGATGAACTCCACCACGCTGGGCTCATCATCCACGATGAGGATCCTGTTGCCGGGAGGAGCGAAGAAATCCTCGTCGATGGGTATCTCATACTTCTCCAAAAATTCTCGAAAGTCCTCCAACCTAACGCGATAGTGCCCCCCAGGAGTGGAATAGGCTTTGAGTTTCCCCTCCTTTATCCAGTTGAAAACCGTGGCCGGACGGACCTGGCAATATTCTGCCATCTGGCCCGTGGTTAACGCCCTCCGTCTTCGCTCCATGCCTCTCTCCCTGCTAGTGTCTGTTACGAGGTTTTTTCCACTTTTTATAGTAGCATCAACGCCTCCCCTTGTCAAGCCACTCTGGACAGCCTCCCCCTTCCGTTGTATAATCGGCTCGTGAAGACGCCCACTTACGAAGTGACCCTCCCCTCCTTCAGGGGCCCCTTAGATCTCCTCCTCCACCTGATCCAGGAGAGGGAACTGGAGATTACCAAGATCTCTTTGGCCCAGGTCACCGACCAGTATCTGGCCTACGTGAGCCATCTGGAGAGGCTGGAGGTGGAAACCCTAGCCGACTTCATAGTCGTGGCCGCCCAACTCCTCCTCATCAAATCCCGGGCCCTCCTGCCCCAACCGCCCGCTGGGGAATTCGAAGAGGAAGAGGAGACAGGAGATGAACTGGTCAGACGGCTCATCGAATACCAGAAGTTCAAAGCCGCGGCCCAACAACTCCGCGGCCGAGAGGAGGAGGGGCTACGCGCCTACCCCCGAGCGATAACCGCCCAGCCCAGGCCTCCTTTCCCATTGCAAGGGGTATCCTTGAACGACCTGGTGGAAGTGCTTCGCCAGGCTCTGGAAGAACAGCCTATCGGTTCCGTGGGGGAGGTCGTCGCCCCCCTAACCATCTCCCTTCCAGCCAAGATAAAAGAACTAGAGAGGCTAGTCCGCCGCCGCCGCTTGAACTTTAACCGCTTGCTGAGAAGGGCGAAATCCCGCCTGGAGATCATCGTCACCTTCCTGGCCCTATTGCAACTGATTAAGCGACGGAAGATCGCCGTTCAACAAGATCGCCCCTTCGGGGAGATAACCATCTTCGCCATATAGAGCCCCAAGACTATCCCTAAAATATCGAAGGCCAGATCTAATAACTCCGCATTCCGCCCCGGAACGAAACCCTGGTGGAATTCGTCGGAGAGAGCGTAGAGCCCCCCGATCAGCAAAGCCCGCCAGCCATCGTCATCTCCCACACCCCTATGGAGCAGGATCGCCAGGACGGCGTATTCGAAGAGGTGGGCCATCTTCTTGAGGAGGAAATCGATGAGGGGATGGGGGTAACCAGGGAGATGGGGCTGCGAGGAGAGGAAGAAGATAAGGCCCATCCACAAAAGGACCGGCAACCAGCGGTTGACCCTGGAGCGAAGATTATCCACTCCAATCACCCCAAAAGCACAAGGACGAGCGATCCCTCATCCCCGCCCATCCCTATTCCACGGTTACCGACTTGGCCAAGTTTCTCGGCTTATCGATATCGCAGCCCCGCT
>JBHIDN010000069.1:0-6699 GCA_046760125.1 Anaerolineae bacterium | reverse complement strand
TCACCTTTTCCAGGGTTGTCAGGTTTGGGGTTATAGAATTTGCAGTCGGCACAGGTCTTGCCTGGTTCCCCCTGGGGAGTGTATTTGACTTCCATATTTTCACCTCCTCTCTCGATTCTTGTCTGTTGGCAAGGTATGAACATGGCGAATCACGGACATGCCGTTGCTGACGAGGCATGGCGATTCACAATTTCTGCAAAGATTTTTCGAACTCTTTTACCCGAGGCGGCTTCTTACCCTTACCGGGCAGGATAGTATGCCCTTCTTCTATCAAGCGTGCCGCTTGTGCTTCTGTACCTCCGGGAAATTTTTCGTTTAGGCTACCATCCGTCTTAATCACCCGCCAATATGGTGTTATTCGTTTCTTTCCTTTGGCTAAATCTTCTTCCGCTGCTTCGGCAGCGATGCGAAGAAAGATCCCAGTCGTCAGGGGGCAAGTGAAATCGGCGTGAAAATCTTTGGCCAGTCGTTCCCTGATCTGGGCTACAGTAGCCAGGTTCCCTTTCTGTATCTTGCGTATTAAGGCATCGACATCGAGCGGCTTGGGGATAAGCATCTTTCCCCGTCCCCGTGGATCATCAACCACCTTGGGCTCTTGCTCCCTTTCTAATTTCTCTCGCGCTGTTTTGCGCCTTTTAGCCATAAATCCTCCTTTGTGACTCTTAGGCACTCCTTTACGAATCAGTTGTCTTGCCGGTGTGGGCCTTCTTGAACACGGACTCGATAAAGGAAGTTTTGGCGTCGGTGTAGGCATCACGATCTGAAACGAACTTCGCGGCCAATTGCTTCTTCAACTCGTAATAACGCTGGGCTTCTTCAGGGTGAGCCCGTAGGGAATCCCGGAAAAGGATATGTCGCTCCCAGAAATCGCTTTCCCTTTCAACCATGTGCAGATGATGTGTGCGGCCCCCTAGGTCTCCCGGCGGTTTACGAAAGAAGTGTCTCCCCGGTATCCCATATTCACCCCGGTATTCGTAGCCGATGGTCTGGAGCGGCTGGATGCACTTCTCTATGAGGGCTAGCCCACGGATGGCCACCATGATGTCAATGATCGGCTTCGCTCCCAATCCAGGCACGGCGGTACTTCCGATGTGCTGAATATCGAGGATGAAGTCGCCAATAGCGCCCAGGATGGAAGCCTTCTCTTCTTCGTAGAGGATTGGCCATTTGGGATCGTAATCGACTAACCTAATAGAGGAACTCATGTCACTCCCTCCATGGAGAGTACATATGCTCGTAAGCCAATAAGCAGCGGCGCAATATCAGGTGACTGTGCATAAACAAAGTTCGTTTATCCTGCAAAACTAGCGGTATCCGTGAGATACTTCTGAAGGAAAATTGCGAGTGCACTTTTAACTCTCTCCTTTTTCTATTCTGGCTTGGAAGGCTCTTTCCATCTCCTTGGCATAGCGCTCCCAGAAACTTCTTGCGTCGAAGTCAGCCATCGGCTGGAAGGTCTCATCCAGGGTCTCTACCGCCTTGATGCGGTCCACCAGAAAGACCACAAAGGCGGCCTGTATGTGGCAGAAGGCGATCAAGTTCCACACCCCTCCTTTACAGACCAGGCCGTAGGGGTTGACCACTCGCTCATCGGGGATGAGTTGGCAGTGAGAGGGGTAGGTTATGCGTAGTTTTTGGTTGCTGAGGATGGCCTTCTTGAGAGTCTCAAGATGGGTATCCTCTCCCTGGCCCCAGATGGGCGACATGTCGAAGAGGATACGCTCCTTGGCGCGACGGATATCACTCTTATACTCCTCGGGCAATAGCGCCTCGATCTTGGCCAGGGCCTTGGTGATGGCCTGGGTGCTGTCCAGCCTAGGATACTGTTGGATGACGTTCCCTCCTAGAAAGAGGGAGACCGCCTCCTCGGTGCTCAAGAGCATGGGCTCCATCTTATAACCATCCATGAGATAGAACCCTCCCTCTCGACCGGGGCAGGAAGCGACGGGGATTCCAGCCAGACATAGAGAGTCTATATCTCGATATATGGTGCGAATCGAAACCTCGAAGATTTCAGCCAGTTCCGAGGCGGCCATCCTACCCCGAGACTGGAGGAGTAAGATGATCGCCAGGAGCCTCTCGGTTTTCATACCCATCATCTTCTCCCAGTATAGCACACTTCTATGACATCAGTGTGTCAGGGTTTAGGGGTGGCTTTCACCTGTGCTTGGTGAGGAGATGCTTAAGGATAGTATCTTAGATACCAGGCCACGATCTGAGGGCCGTAGATAAGAGCCACCAACCCCCCTACCACTAGAAAGGGGCCATAGGGGATGTAACTCTTCAAACCTTTGATCCGAGTGAGCACCAAGACCAAAGCCGTAGCCCCACCTGCCAGGATGGCGATGAGGAGGGCTACGATTATCGACGGGAACCCCGTGGCCAGGCCGATGAAGGCCGCCAGTTTCACATCTCCACCCCCCATCCCTCCCTTTCGCGCCAGGGCGATGAGGTAGAATGAGGCGAAGCCGATGAGCCCCCCAGCCAGGGCGCGCAGAGGGCCTGGGTCTGGGGAGAGTGAACTCCCTATCCCCGCCATGAGGATGGCAGGGAGGATCACCACATTCAAGATGAGCCGATGTTCCAAGTCGATGACCAGGACTAAAAAGAGGATGCAGATATAGAAAGTGAGGAGAAGGAGGAGGGGGGTTGGGCCGTACCGCTGCCAGAGGAAGGCGAAGGCGAGCATGGTTCCCAGTTCCAGGAGGGGCCGACGAAAGGAGAGGGAGGCCCGGCAATGTTGGCACCTTCCTCTCAGGAGGAGGAAACTGAAAACGGCGATCCACTCTGGAGGTAGATGGTTCTGGCCACAGTAAGGGCAACGGGGTGAGTCGAGGGAGCGGCGCTGGGGCAGTTCGTCAGCGGCGAGGTTAAGAAAAGCGCCAGTGAGTAAACCGAGTAGGGAGTAGAGGATGATCATGTCGCATTCTCCGTGCAAAACATTATATCATACCGTTTGACAAGGACAAAGGAGGGCTCTAAAATGGTGAAAGTAACGGGATCTGCACCATATGTTGAGGGAGGCAGGTGGAAGAGGTCTATTATCAGAGAACGGGCACCCTGGTGAGCCTGCTCCTTTTGGGGTTGGCCCTCTCTTGCTTGATAAGGCTGCCCACAAATATCGTCTCCTTTGTGGCCTTCGGCTCCCCCGCCACTCTCTATATATCGACCCCCTGGATCATGGGGGGGATGCTCCTTCTCCTGACCATCGCCGGCGTCTATTCCCTGGTTCCCTCTCAAGGAGAGAGAAGTTCCCCTCTCGATAGTCTCGCCTTTGCGGGCCTGCCTGGCGTGGTGATTTTAATAGCCCTTTTCTTCCTACGTCTTTTAGCGGATAGGCTATTTTTCGTCCTAGGTCTCGCCTCAGCAGGCCTACTCTTAGCCTTGATCCTCGTAGGTCAATATCATACTATGGGAGAAAGAAACTCTCTCTGGGCACGATGGGGTCTCAATGTAGTGGTTTATGGGGCGGCTGTTTTCTTTTACGCCCTCCTCTACGGCCTGAGGGCTCGTAGCCTTCTTTCGGCCACCGGGGTATCGCTGGTCAGCGGGGCTTTGGCTTTGGAACTCCTGCGGGGCGAGGGGGGTGCGAGCCGGACCTGGCTCTACGCCCTTGTGGTGGGGCTCATCATGGGGGAGGTTGTCTGGGTTCTGAACTACTGGGGCATATCTGCCCTCGCGGGTGGGAGCCTCTTACTCTTAGCCTTCTATCTCTTCACTGGATTGGCTAGGCAATATCTTGAAGGCGTCATCGGGAGGCGTGTGGTGGTCGAGTTCGCCCTCATCGCGGCCCTGGGGGTCGCTTTCCTCATCATCTCTTTCCCCTGGTCATGGTAAGGGCTCTCTAGTTTGTGAGGAGGTGTGAGATGTGGGTAGAGCGGGAGGAAGAGCGAGAGATCCGTATGCCGGAGGAGTGGGGAGGTATCATCCCTTCCCAGGTGTTTCTGGACGAGGCTAGGCGGATCGTCGAGGAGGGTAAGAAAGAGGGGCTGATCTTGCGGGTGATGGGAGGGGTAGGGATCAGGCTTCGCACTCTCCAGTGCGCCGATTTGGCCCAAAGACTGGGGAGGCTGGGGCCCGAGCAACAGGAGTTCACCGATCTAGATTTCATGGCCTACAGGAAACAAAGGAAGCGGATGAAGGGCTTCTTCGAGGACCTGGGGTATGGCAAGAGGAGGGCTACCCTCTCCACCGCCGCCTCCGAGAGGCAGATCTACTTTCACCCCCAGGGGTGGTTCTTCATCGACGTTTTCTTCGATAAGTTGCTGGTAGCCAACCACCCTCTGGATTTGCGCGGTAGGTTAGAGTTGGATTCTCCCACCCTCACCCCTACGGACCTCCTCTTGGAGAAGCTCCAGATCGTCAATTTCAGCGAAAAGGATCTGAAGGACGTTTTGGTCCTCCTATGGGCTCACCAGATGGGGGAGGAGGATGGGGCGGGGCTCATTAACGCCCGCTACATCGCTGGGCTTTTGGCCCGGGACTGGGGCTTCTGGTACACGGTAACCACCAACTTGAAGGGGATAAATGAACTCTTGCCGGAGATGGATCTCTCCCGAGAGGAAAAGGGCGCCATAGCCGAGAGGGTGGACCACCTGATGGATCGGATCGAGGAGGAGCCCAAGAGCCTAAGGTGGAGATCGCGGGCCAGGGTAGGTCCCCGTATGAGGTGGTATGAGCCGGTAGAGACGATGGAGACCGTGGGCGAATTCGGCATCTGGCGGCTGGCGGAGGAGCGGAAGAAGACCGAATAAGCGGATTCGGAGCGCGTCCTCTTAGGCTAGACCCTGGGGAAAGGCGTGATCTTTATGGGGAAGCCTCTAGCCGATATCCCGGGAGCCCGGATGAGGAGTATGGGCTTGTTGGTGCCTCGCAGCACCTTCTCCGCGACGCTCCCGAATATCCAACGGCTTACGCCGCTCCGCCCGTGAGTGGACATGGCTATGAGATCGACGTCGTTCACCTCTGCGTAGTCCGTGATCTCCACAGCGGCGTCCTCTCCGTGCCTTATCGTGGTGCGGGCGTTTATCCCTTTCTCTTGGAGGCGCTTCTTGGCCCGCTCGAGAGATTCTCGAGCCGCGTTCCTCTCCGCCTCGGCTGTGGTGGGGAGGACACCTGTGGCCGGGAGCACCCGGAGGAGGACCACCTCCGCTTCAGGGGCTAGGGCTATCGCTTCAATATGGGGGAGTACGGTCTCCGCTAACTCTGAGCCATCTAGGGGAACGAGGATCTTTTTGTACACTTGTCACCTCCAGAATCTCTAAGAGATTGCCACCTATCGCTGAATCCGGTATAATTATTTTTAGGAGGCAAGTATTGTGGCTAAGACGAGTTTCTTTTTCTCTACCGATTTCCACGGGTCGGAGACGGTGTGGCGCAAATTCCTCAACGTTCCCAAATTCCTGGAAGAACGGTTGGGGATGCGACTGGGTGCTTTAATACTCAGTGGCGATATGACCGGGAAGGCCATGGTTCCCATCATCGAAAGGCCCGATGGCCGGTATGATGCTACTTTCCTGGGGCAGCCGTATCTATTGACTAAGGAGGAGATCCCAGAGTTCGAAAAGAAGGTCCGCATGGTCTCCTATATCCCCTACGTGACCGACCCCGAGGAAGCGGCAAGGATCGGCAACGATGAAGAGTACCGGGAGGACCTCTTCGAGCGGATGGAGGGGGAGATCGTAAAGACTTGGCTTTCCCTCATCCCTGACCGGGTACCCTCCCACTGCAAAGTGATCATCAGCCCTGGAAACGATGATAAACTATCTATTGATGAGATCATAAGGTCCGATCCCAACCCCCAGGTGATCTTCGGAGAGGAGGAGGTTGTAGCCCTGGATGACGAGCATGAGGTCCTCTGCTTCGGCTGGTCGAACCCTACGCCCTTCAACTCCCCTCGTGAGTGCTCTGAAGAGGAGTTGGAGGCTCGGCTGGAGGCGACGGTGGCCAAGGTCAGAAATCTGGAGACGGCGATCTTCTGTATCCACGTGCCCCCTTATGATAGCATGATCGACCATGCACCGGAGGTGGACGAGAACCTGAACGTCATATTCAGGGCTGGGCACATGCAGATGGTGCCCGTGGGCTCAAGAGCGGTGAGGAAGATCATAGAGAAATATCAGCCTCTCTTAGGTCTCCATGGCCATATGCACGAAAGCCCTGGCTTTTTAAGGATCGGGAGGACGATGTGTTTCAATCCCGGAAGCGAGTATGGTGAGGGGATCCTCAAAGGCTTTTTGGTCGAGATCGACGGCGGCAAAATAATCAGACACCAGAAACTGGATGCTTGAACCGAGAGTTCAGGGGAGGCGCAAAGCGTAGAACCTCCCCTTATCATTCAAGGCTTCAGAGGTCAATCTCCGTGGTTTACCTCCTCCGGGAGATCGTACCAGCGGACCTTTTCTCCTATCCTAGCCCTCATCCTCCATTTCATCGACTTTGGCGCTTCCTCGATGATCTGGCGCAGCCTCTGCAGCCGGCCAGTGACTAGTTCGCTTTCCTCCCCTTCCAGATAATCGTCGGCTAAAGCGACTACCTTCTCTATATTCATGGTTACCGTCTTGTACCAGCCCCAGTCGTCCCCACAGAGGCGAGCGATGCGCTGGGAGTTGATCACTTCCCGATCATCGGTTTCGCCTATCTCATGGTCCTCGATGAGGGCATAGGTGTCTTTGATATCCTTCTCGTTCAACTGTACAA
>JBHIDN010000068.1:0-6705 GCA_046760125.1 Anaerolineae bacterium | reverse complement strand
ATCCATGGGGTCCCCTCCGTTGTTCAGGTTGAGTTTATGACGTGCTCCTTTTTCAGCCTCAGTCCGTCCTCTACTTATCCCTCTCCACCTCCCCCAGGGTCGCTCGAGCGGCAGCCAAACGAGCGATGGGCACGCGGAAGGGGGAACAACTGACGTAGTTCAGCCCTAACTGGTGGCAGAACTCTATGGAACTGGGATCCCCTCCGTGCTCACCGCAGATGCCTATCTCCAGATCTGGGCGAGTGCTCCTTCCTCTCTCCACCGTCATACGCATCAACTGCCCCACACCCTCGCGGTCCAACACTTGGAAGGGGTTCTCCGGCAGAATGCCGCGCTCGACATATTGGAGCAGAAACTTCCCCTCGGCGTCATCGCGAGAGACGCCGTAGGTCATCTGGGTTAGGTCGTTGGTGCCGAAGGAGAAGAATTCAGCGTACTTGGCGATCTCGTCGGCGGTGAGGGCCGCCCGAGGGACCTCGATCATGGTGCCGAACTTATAGTCTACTTCGATCCCCTCCTCAGCCATGACATCCTTGGCCACCTTCTCCAACTTTTCACGCTCCACCTTCAGTTCGTTGACATGGCCCACCAAGGGGATCATCACCTCGGGATGAACCTCGATCCCCTCCTTCGCCTTGCGGCAAGCGGCTTGGAAGATGGCCCTGACCTGCATCTCTGTGAGGCCAGGGTACATGATCCCTGCTCGGCATCCCCGGAGGCCGAGCATGGGGTTAACCTCCCACATGCTCTCCACCACCCGAAGGAGTTTCTCCTTTTCGGCCAGTCGCTTGGGGTCTTGGCCGGTGCAGCGGAGCCGCGTCACCTCCTCCAGCAACTCCTCCCGAGGGGGGAGAAACTCATGCATAGGGGGATCGATGAGCCGGATGATGACCGGCAGCCCGTCCATCACCTCGAAGAGCCCCTCGAAATCCTCCCGTTGGAAGGGGAGGAGTTGATCCAGGAGCGCTTTCCGCTCCTCCTCGTCCTTGGCCATCACCATCTTCACCACGATGGGCCGTCGTTCCTCCTCGAAGAACATATGCTCCGTGCGGCAAAGGCCTATCCCTTCGGCACCGAACTCCCGGGCTCGCTGGGCATCACGAGGGTAGTCGGCGTTGGCCCAGACTCCTAGGCGGCGGAACTCGTCCGCCCAGGCAAGGAGGGTTTGGAGTTCCTTCTCTTTCTCCCACTTAGGTTCCACCCTGGGTATCTGCCCTACGAACACCTCGCCGGTGCCCCCATCGAGGGAGATATAGTCACCCTCCCGCACCACCTTCTTGTTCACAGAAAAGGTTTTAGCATCCAGGTCTATGCTTATGGCCTCACAACCGGCCACACAGGGCTTGCCCAGGCCTCGGGCCACCACGGCGGCGTGGCTGGTGGCCCCACCATGCTGGGTGAGGATACCTTGGGCTTGTAACATCCCATGTACATCATCAGGGTTAGTCTCCGGTCGAACCAGGATCACCGGCCTACCTGATGCTCCCCACTCCTGGGCGGTATCCGCGTCGAAGACCGCCACCCCCACCGCCGCCCCCGGTGAGGCGTTGAGCCCCTTGGCCAAGAACCTGCCATCCTCTAAAGCCTGAAGTTTAGCCCTATCATCGAAGGCTGGATGGAGCAAGAGGTCGATCTGAGAGGGCTCGATCCGCTGAACCGCCTCTTCCTTGCTGATTATCCCTTCTCTCACCATATCCACCGCGATCTTCACTGCGGCTCGAGCGGTTCGCTTGCCGGTTCGAGTCTGGAGCATCCAGAGTTTGCCCCGCTCGATGGTGAACTCCACATCTTGCACGTCCCGGTAGTGTCTCTCCAAGCGCTCACAGATCTCTGCAAACTGAGCGTATATCTGGGGCATCTCCTCTTTCAGTTGCGAGATAGGCTTGGGGGTTCGGATGCCGGCTACCACATCCTCACCTTGAGCGCTGAGGAGATACTCCCCGTAAAGTCTCTTCTCCCCGGTAGCCGGGTCCCGGGTGAAGGCCACCCCCGTCCCGGAGTCGAAACCCATGTTGCCGAAGACCATAGTGACCACGTTCACCGCGGTGCCTAGATCATGGGGGATCTTATGGAACTCGCGATAATCCACCGCCCGTTTGATGTTCCAGGACCTAAAGACCGCCGCCGTAGCCAGACGGAGTTGCTCATAGGGGTCCTGAGGGAAGGGGAACCCCTTCTCCTCCTCGATGATCACCTTAAACTCCTCGGTGATAGCCTTTAGGTCTTCAGTGGTGAGATCGGTGTCCACCTCGTAACCCTTATCCTTCTTCACCCGCGCCAGGACCGACTCGAAGCGCTGGGCATCGATCTCTAAGACCACGTGGCCATACATCTGCAACAGGCGGCGATAGGCGTCGTAGGCGAACCGCTCATTCTCCGTGAGTTCAGCCAGCCCTTTGACCGTCTCGTCGTTGAGCCCCAGATTGAGGACGGTCTGCATCATGCCCGGCATAGAGAACTTAGCCCCGGAGCGGACAGATACCAGAAGGGGGTTTTCAGGGTCCCCGAACCGTTTACCGCTCCTCTCCTCGACCACCTTGAGCGCCGAGAGGGTCTGCTCCCACATCCCAGGAGGGAACTTCTCTCCAGCCTCATAGTAGGCCAGGCAGGCCTCTGTGGTTATGGTGAACCCTGGCGGAACGGGTAAACCGATATTAGCCATCTCTGCCAGGCCGGCGCCTTTGCCTCCTAGGAGGTCTCGCATCGTCGCGTCCCCCTCCTCGAACATGTAAACCCATTTCTTCTCGGCGGTCATAGTCGCTCCTTTCCCTTTAACAGACTTTCAACCTCTCCAGAAGAAAACCTTTCAATTGAGAGATGGAAGGTCGGACCTGCTCCATGGAATCGCGATCACGGACCGTCACCGCCTCATCCTCTAAAGATTGAACATCTACGGTGACACAATATGGGGTGCCGATCTCATCCTGCCGCCGGTAGAGCCTCCCGATGGAGGCGCTATCGTCGTAGATAACCATAAAATGGGGGCGTAAGTCACGAGCGATCTCCTTGGCGAGAGCCACGATCTCCGGACGGTTGCGCAGGAGGGGCAAAACCGCCACCTTGACCGGGGCTAAATCGTGGTGAAGGCGCAAAAGCACCCGCTTCCTTCCCCTCACCTCCTCCTCGTGGTAGGCGTCCACCAGGAAAGCCAAAGCGGCCCGATCTATCCCGCCGGAGGGCTCAATCACGTAAGGGTAGATGTGCTCTCCCGTCTCCTCATCGAAATAGGTCATATCTTTGCCGCTGAACTCCGCGTGCCGGCGGAGGTCGAAATCGGTGCGGTTAGCGATCCCCTCCAACTCCGACCAGCCGAAGGGGAAATTGTACTCGATGTCATAGGTGGCTTTAGAGTAGTGAGAGAGTTCCTCCGGGCCATGCTCTCGGAGGCGGAGGTTTTCCTCTCTTAGGCCATACCGCTTATACCACTCTAGACGCTCGTTTAGCCAATATTCAAACCACTCTTCGTCGGTCCCCGGCTTCACGAAATATTCGATCTCCATCTGTTCAAATTCCCGGGTGCGGAAGGTGAAATTCCCCGGCGTGATCTCGTTGCGGAAAGCCTTCCCGATCTGGGCGATGCCGAAGGGGAGTTTCCGGCGCGTGGCGCTTAGCACGTTAAGGAAGTTGACGAAGATCCCCTGAGCCGTCTCCGGACGCAGATATGCGACCGACGCATCGTCCTCCACGGGGCCCACGAAGGTCTTGAACATGGTATTGAACTGGCGAGCCTCGGTGAGTTCGCCGTCGCACTCCGGGCAACGGTCTCCCACCTGGTCGGCGCGGAAGCGCCGTTTACAAGATTTGCAATCAACCAGGGGGTCGGTGAATTTCTCCACATGCCCCGAGGCTATCCAGACCTGAGGGGACATCAAGATGCTGGCATCCAGCCCTACGATATCCTCCCTGTTTTGGACCAGATCCCTCCACCAGACGTCCTTGATGTTCCGCTTCAACTCCACTCCCAAAGGACCGTAGTCCCAGGCGCTGCCGAAACCCCCATATATCTCGCTCGATTGAAAGATAAACCCCCGCCTTTTGCACAAGGACACCAGGGTATCCATATCTACCATCTAAACCGTTCGCCTTTCTCCTCTCGCCTTAAGGTATCTATGAAATCGAGGGACCTCAACCTCCTCTCCAGGAGATAAGAGATATAATGGCGCATAGTCTTCTCCAACCCCCTGTGCACCTCAAGGTTAGGCTGGAGAGTTTGACAGATGACGTACTCCCCTCCTTGCAGAAGCCGGAGATAGCGGAGGAGATCCATTGATAAAGGGGTCCCTTCTCTCTTCCCGCCGCAGGGCGGGCAAAGCACGCCCCCTTGAGGGGGGCTGAAAACCGCCTCGCCTTCGATCTCTCTTCCGCAACCTAGACAGCGGTAGAGTTCAGGTCGATAGCCCACCTGCCCCAAAAGATGGAGTTCGAAATACCGGGCCACCAGGCGTGGATCCTGGGCCTCAGATAGATGGCCCAAAGTCTCCAGCAAGAGCCTGAAGAGAGCCGGGCTCTCCTCGCCCTCCTCCAGAAACCGATCCACCAATTCCGCCACGTAATAGGCGTAGGAGGTACGAGTCAAGTCTTTCCGCAAGGGGAGGAAAGAGGTTATCGTCTCCGCCTGGGTCACGATATCCAGGGAGCGCCCTTTAGCGATGAGAATTCGGCTGTGAGTGAAAAGTTCCAGATGGCCGGCCTTGCGGCTGATGGGCTTGCGCACCCCCTTAGCCAGAACCCTGATCTTCCCCCATTCCGGGGTATAGAGAGTGAGCAGTCTATTGGCCTCGCCCAGATTCATCCTTCGAAGGACGATAGCCTCTGCACGATAGAGTCGCTCCCTTTGCATCAACCTCCTCGCACGGTGCCATATTTATATGGCCGTCCCCAGTTTTCGGCCATCTTCCGTTGGTAGAGGGCCTCGGCATCCAGATCGAGAGCCGAGAGGAGGTGAAGGATGCGGATGATAGCGTCTATCAGTTCCTCGCCTACTTCCTCCAGGGGCTCCCCCTTCTTGTAAGCATCGGTAGCCTCGGAGATCTCGCTATGGATGAGGGCTAACATCTCCCAGATGCGCTCCTCGTCAGCGGAGAAACCCTTGGCATCGGCCATCTGGCGCACCTCTTGCATTTTGAGGTTGAGCCCCTCCTTCCCCATCCCTCCCTCTTATAACTCGTTGATTACATATTATACCATTCGGTCTCCCCCTCCGCAAACCTGGCGTTTTGGTTCACCTAAAATGTTACCGAGAGGGAACTATGCCCAACGAAGAACAGATGACCATAAACGAACGCCAGAAGTACTTAGGGCTGATCAAAAAGCGATATCTCAAAGCCAGTAAGAAGGAGCAGCTTCGGACTCTTCGCGACCAGGTAAACCCACGAAAGCTACGGCAAGATATCTACGACCCAATAGACTACATCTTCAGATTGCCTGGTGCTAAGCCCTGTTGACAGAAGGTGTTTATCAGACACTATCTCAACCCATTCGAATGCCGAAAGGAGAAGGAGAGACCCCAGGGAGCTGAGGGCCATGCTGGTGATCGAGGAGAGAAGAAAGGTGATGCGCGACTCCACCATCTCCCTCTGGTCACCGATACTGAGTTCCGCCAGAATAGATCAACTGTCGGATCTGGGTAAGGATCATCGGAGACAAGGTCGTCTTTTCCCTGCGGGATCCTGTAAGGAGAGGCGATGGGAAAGACCATTTGGAAGCAAAGGTTGCACCTAAAGTATCCCTGTGGGAAAGGTCTAGCCTTGAGCCTTACCCAAACTCAACAACCGGACAATTGAGATGTTAAGTTACATTGAATACGATCTGTTGACTTGCTATTTAGTTCGTGGTATACTTACGTTGGATCCTGCGTACACCCTGAATCTTCCTCTTACGCTGTAGACTTCTCAGAGTATGCAGCGTTCCCCTGATTTGCTTCTCTTTTGGCCACGGACGAGTTCTTTATCCTCGGGCTGTCCCTGGTTCCAATCTGTTCCATGGGAGGTATCAAATGCATAGTTTGGAAGAAAAGGCGCAAAAGGCGCTTGAACTGATCATCGCTCTAGAGGACGCTGAGCAGGATCGGTTCAAGCAACTGGTTATAGGACAGATCGGCAAGGAACTTTTGGCGGTCTTCGGGTGGTATGCTACCGCCGTATTCCCGGACAATCCGGAGGAGGTCGTCCATGACCTAGTTCATCTGATGATCACGGCTTATCTGATCAAAAGCAACGAGATGGAGCCCTTGTTTCCACAGATGAGTGCCCAGGAGGGGTAACAGAAGCATGGCAAAGAAACTTTATGTTGGGAATCTGGACTATACCGTGACCGAACAAGACTTGGAGACGCTTTTCTCGGAGCACGGTGAAATCCTTTCCACCACCGTTGTCAAGGATCGCTATTCGGGCAGATCGAAGGGTTTCGGCTTTGTGGAATTTGCCAACAACGAGGATGCTCAGAAGGCTAAGCAGGCCCTCAACGGGCAGGACCTCAAGGGCCGCGCCCTCCGGGTGGATGATGCCCGGGAGCAAAGACGAGACCGAGGACCTAGGGACTACGGCCGGCGCTCTAGGTATTAAAAGGTCGCTCCACGGTAATCTTTCCCTTATTCGTGTAGAAGAGACCGCTGTCCTTTCATTTGACTGAGGTGTCTGGCACGCCTTTGCCCCGTGTCAAATCAAATGATAATGTCACCGGGAGACGATAGTTCTGTCAAATGAA
>JBHIDN010000067.1:0-6743 GCA_046760125.1 Anaerolineae bacterium | reverse complement strand
GGAAATGGGGCACTCTCCGATGGCACCTACATCGGCGTGGCCCCTAGGGTGAATCTATTGAACGTTAAGGTGAGCGATGCCTACGGTGCAGGCTATGAATCGGATGTGGTGGCAGGGCTGCAATGGATTTACGAGCATGAGGATGAGTACAAGATTCGCGTGGTCAATATCTCCCTCAACTCCAGCGTACCCCAGTCATACCATACTAGCCCACTTGATGCCGCGGTGGAGATCTTATGGTTCAATGGGATCGTGGTGGTCGTCTCTGCCGGGAATAACGCTGTGGATCATAATGGTATCCTCTATCCGCCGGCCAACGACCCCTTCGTCATCACCGTGGGCGCTACCGATGACAGAGGCACTTTTGATACTAAAGATGATGTCCTCGCCTCCTTCTCCGCTCAGGGTAAGACGGAGGACGGCTTCTTTAAACCAGACCTGGTGGCCCCCGGGACCAACATCATAAGCCTCTCCGCCGGAGAGGGTGCCAGGATAGTTCGGGAACACTCGGACAATCGAGTTGGTCGGTACTATTTCCGGATGTCTGGGACCTCCATGGCCTCAGCGGTCACCTCTGGGGCGGTAGCCCTCCTCCTTCAGGCTCAACCAGAACTGAACCCTGATCAGGTGAAATATCGCCTCATGCACACTGCCCGTCGTCTCCCCCATTCGCGTGCCCGGTACTTAAACGTTTACAAAGCGGTCCAGCGCAACAGTACGAAGACGGCGAACACGGGGCAGGTTCCCAGCCAACTCCTTTGGACAGGATCGGACCCGCCCGCTTGGGATAGTGTCAACTGGGACAGCGTCAACTGGGATAGTGTTAACTGGGATAGCGTTAACTGGGACAGCGTTAACTGGGACAGTGTCAACTGGGATAATGCTATCTTTTCCTTAAGCAGTATCAGTTGGGACTAGGTGGCGGGGGACCAGTCGAGGTGTAGAGTGTAGGATGGGAAATCTTTCGCGTCGTGCCCAGATCTATATCCTGACCGTTCTTGGCTTGGGAGCGGTTCTGTTCCTTTGGCGCATGCCAGAGATCTTCCGCGAGGATGTCCCTTGGCTTGCATGGGTTGTCTTGGCGATACTGGCCAGCTTCGCCCAGCTCTTCAAGGTGACCACCCCAAAACATCAGAACTACAATACGAGCCTGGCGTTCTTTTTTGCCGCCGTTCTCCTCCTTCAACCCGGGCCTCTCATCCTTTTAGTGGTAGTGGCTCACATCCCCGAATGGATCAGATTCCGTTATGCTTGGTACATCCAATCCTTCAACATCGCAGCCCATATCGTGGGTGCTCTTCTGGCCAAGGCTATCTATCTGCTTTTGGTAGGGAGCGCAGGCCTGTTAAGTATGCAAGGGGTGCTGGCAGCCCTGGCTGCCGTGGGGGGCTTCACCGTCGTCAACCATATCCTCGTGGCCGTGGTTCTCCTCTTGGCCAGGGGGATCTCTCTAAGGGAATCTGGGACTCTGGAGTTGGATAACCTCTTGACCGATTTCGTTCTCCTTTGCCTGGGAGGCTCCGTGGCTATCTTGTGGAACCTCAACCCCTGGCTGATAATCCTCGCATCCTCCCCCCTCCTTCTGATCTACCGCTCCTTTAACATTCCCACTTTGAAAGAGGAGGCTCGCATTGACGCCAAGACAGGAGTGTACAATATTAAGCATTTCGCCCAGGTTCTCAATGAGGAGTTGCGTCGCGCAGCCCGCTTCGACCGACCGCTAGCGGTCATAATGGCCGATCTGGATCTTCTGCGCAACATCAACAACTCCTATGGCCACCTGGCAGGGGATATCGTCTTAAAAGGAGTGGCGGAGATCATCAAGAGCAACCTTCGAGAATACGACCTCCCGGCTCGCTTTGGCGGGGAGGAGTTCGCCATACTTCTCCCCGAGGCTGACAGCCAGGAAGCCTACCTGGTAGCCGATCGTATCAGAAAGGAAGTGGAGAGAGCCAGATTTGAAGTCGCGACCAGCGATCTCCCTATCAAAGCCACCATCAGTCTGGGAGTGGCGCACTTCCCTGAGCATGGCAGAGAGGCCAACGAGGTGATTCATCAGGCCGATTTGGCGGTCTATCAGGCCAAGTTGGGCGGCCGCAACCGTGTCTGTATCGCTTCCGATATTAGTCTCAAGTTAGAGATGTTGAGAGGCTTTGAGGGGTCGCACCGTTTGCCCCTCATCGATTCCGAGGCAGGGAGGCGATCTCCCAAGAGCCATGAGCCACCGGGGGGAAAGGGAGGGCGACCTCTCAATGGTGGCCCGGAGAGGTGGAGTTGGCCGATGATGATCTTCTTGGGGCTAGTGATCGCAGGAGGCTTGGCCATAACGGCCCTCTATTTGCCCCAGGCCCCTCAGGATGATTGGAGGGGGATCGTCCTCTTCACAGGATTGGGCATCTTAGCTGAGCTCTTCGCTCTGGACCTCTACGGCGGGAGTTCGGTCTCCCTCAGTTTCGTACTTATCTTCGTGGCCGCTCTCTTTTACGGCGTAGATGGGGTGGTGTTCATCTCTCCCTTTGTAGCCTTGGCCCACGCCATCAAATTCAGGAACGTCGGCTACAAGGCTCTTTTCAATGTGAGCGCTTATATCTTGTCCGGGAGCCTAGCAGCCTCGATATTTTGGGCCTTCGGGTACAGTTTGGAGGTGAGGAACCTCCCTTACTTGATCCTCCCTACGATGCTCGCCGCGTTAGGCAACTATCTTCTCAATTCCGGTTTGGTGGCTATGGTCATCGCCTTGGGCACAGAAGAGAGCCCTCTTTCCGTTTGGAACGAGCGGTTCAGATGGCTGCTGGGCCACTATACGTTCCTCGGACTTTTGGGTCTCTTGGTAGCCTTGGCCTACGCTTCCTTTGGCTTCTACGGTTTAGTGGCTTTCGTGGCTCCTCTTTTGGTGGTGCGTTACTCTCAGATGCAGTATATAAAGCGTACCCTATCAAGCGTTGCCGAACTGAAGAAGGTTAACGAGGAGTTAATCAAGGCTAGTGAGCAGATAGGGACCATAAACCAGGAGTTATTCGAGACCCTGGCCCAGATGATCGACTCTCGGGATCCCTTCGTCTACGGACACTCTCAGAGGGTGGCGGAATATGCTGTAGCCGTGGCCAAGGAGTTAGGTCTCCCGGAGAAGAGGGTGGAGCTGGTGCGCCGCGCCGCCCTGGTGCACGATATCGGGAAGATCGGCATCTCGGAGAGGATCCTCTATAAGCCGACCAAATTGACCCCTCAGGAGTCGATCTATGCCCAAAGCCACACTACCTTAGGTGCTGAGTTCCTGGAAGGTTGTCACTCCTTGCGGGATATCATCCCCTACGTCAAATACCACCACGAGTGGTTCGATGGCCACGGGTATCCCGAGGGTCTGGTAGGGGAGGAGATCCCTCTGGAGGCTCGCATCATGGGCCTTTGCGATGCTGTGGAGGCGATGGCTTCCGATAGGCCCTATCACCAAGGGATGCCGGTGTCGAAGATCATCGTGGAGTTGCGACGAGGAGCAGGCAGTCAGTTCGATCCCCGGATAGTGGAAGCGTTCGTCAGGGTAGCCCAAAGGGAGGGGGATAGGTTGATCGTCAACACCGCAAGGCGGTTGAGGGAAGAAAGAGAAGGTCTAGCAGAGGAACTGGGGGCTTTCGATTTCGCCGCGCACACTCATACGATGGGAGGTTAATTGGCTATCTCTAGACGGGGCGAAGCCGCAGAGCGGTGGGGCCCGGAAGGAGGGGCCCGCTTCTTCTCTCAAATATATCCCTGGATAGTCACCATCCTGGGATTTTTGGCTTTGGGCGGTTTAGTAGCGCGGCAAGGGTTATCAGTGACCCCTTCGGTTCTACTCTTCGCCGCCCTTTGTGCCCTGGCCGAGTTCCTGGTCATCCGCCTGCCCCAGGGTAGCCTCACGGCGAGTTTCGTTCTGGTGCTCTTAACCCTACTTACCGAAGGGCCAGTCGGGGCCGCCCTGGTGATCGTCATCGGTTCCCTGGTGGGTTATGGGCTACTGCGGCGACAATCGCTCTCCCGAACCCTCTTTTATGGGGGCCACTACGCCTTGGCTAGCACTGTGGCGGGAGCCATCTTTAGTTTGACCAGCCAAAACCTTCCCTATTGGCTGTTGGAGAGCATCCATCTACCCGCGGTAGGTAGTTACGTTCTTGCTTATGCCTTTCTCTCGCAGACCTTGGTTTGGTTTAGGAACCGGGTTATCTTCACCGCTACGGAGCCCAAATTTCCAAAGACCGATCTCCTGGTCGCTTTCCTTCTCTCTCCTCCGCCCCTCTTGCTCTATTATCTTTTGACCGCCCGCGATTTCTCGGCCCTTCTTTTGGTGCTTTTCCCCCTTTTAGCCATGCTGGCTGCCTTCCGCACCTATATCAACATCGATACAGCCTATGACGAGGTTCGCCGCCTTTACGAGGTCTCACAAGATTTTATGGTGGCTCTTACGCAGGATGAGACGATCCAGGCTATGGCCCAGCGGATCTGTGACGGGATTCATCGCATGGTCTATTGTGACGAATCCGCCATCTACACCCTCGTTCCCCAGACCTCAGAACTGCGGCTGGTATATGCCCAGAATGGAGGGACGATGCCTCCTGTGGTGACTCCGGGCCGTGGCCTCCTGGGCAAGATCGTGCAGGGGGGGTGGGGGAGGATTCTCAATAACGTGATGCAGGAGCCGTTGAGCGATGGCCTCTCAACCACTCAAGCCTCCGATAGTCTTTTAGCGGTTCCCTTATTTGCCCAGGCGACCCTAGCAGGCTGGCTCGTCCTGAGTCGGCGAGGCCGAAAATTCAGCGCCGAGAACCTCCGCCTAGTGAGCATCTTAGCGGGCCAGGCAGGGGTGCTCCTGAAGAACGCCGAACTCTATGAACAGACGCATCAGTTGACTCAGATAGATCCTCTCCTTGATATCTTGAACCGCAAGGCTTTCCTGGAGAAAGCGAAGCGGGAATTGGAGCAGGCCCAACTGAATAGCCATCGAGTAGCCATGATCATGATCGATATCGACAACTTCCGGTTCATCAACAACACCTATGGGCATCAGATAGGTGATCTTGTGTTGCAAGAGGTGACCCAGGTGTTACAGGCCTCTGTCGAAGGGGCTGGTATGGTGGGGCGTTATGGGGGGGAGGAGTTCCTCATCCTGTTGCTCGATACCGATGGGGTGAGAGCGATGGGAATGGCGGAACGGATGCGAAAGAGCGTCGAGACCACCTCCTTCTCCGGCAATGGGGTAGTCGATCTGGGGCTCACTATCAGTGCGGGGATCGCCATCTTCCCCGACGATGCCTTAGATCTCTCTGACCTGATCCGCAAGGCGGACCAGGCCGCCTATCTGGCTAAGCGGACAGGCAAGAACCGGGTCTGTCTCCACCAGGAGCGGGGTGAGCAAGAGCCGACGCTGCAATTTCAGGCTCAGCAGTTCTCTCCCCTGGTCAGTGGTCTTAAGGACGAGGTTCCTTAGAGATGAGCCGAGTCCTTATCGGCCCCCCAGGACGATGGCGGTTCATTTTGTTCACCATCGTTTTTAACCTGCTTTTGATCTCCATGGTCCTTCTCTCTCTACAGCAAGAGGAACTGAAAACGGAGGTCGTGGTTCTACAGGAGACCCGAATAGTCATGGAGGAACGACTGATCACGCAGGAGATCACCTATACCTACCCGGTGACCATCGTGGTGACACCGCCTCCTTCTAGCAGATAAACGGTCGAAAACGTGAAACGGTAGTAGCGAGCGAGGGTTGCGACCAGGAGGCAAGTTCACCAAGGGCTTGTGGGAGAATGATCAAGGAGTGGTTTGGTAGGGGGATAGGGAAGCGCCGCTTTTTCTCTAATCAGACCGTCTTCGATAACCGACGACGGTTTCTCTTCCTCTTGATCCTTTTCAACTCCTTGTTGATAAGCATTGCTTTGCTTTCCATACGCAACGTTGAGGTTCGGCAAGAGATCAGACGGGAGAAGATCCTCATTCGGCGAGCCTGGGACCTCTATCTTGCACGATGGGTTCCCGTGGTGGAGTATCGCTATGTTACCGCCACACCAACGCCGCAAACCGTGGCCTTGGCCGTCAGCGGCTCGCCGAGGGTTCCTCCGTTAGTGATTGTCACCTCGCCTCTAGTCACCCCTTCTGGGATGCCAATTGAATCATCGACCCCCACATCGACACCCTTACCCACCCCCACCTTCACAGCGACCTATACGCCGAGCCCCACGTCTACTCCCACGCCGACCAACACGCCCCTTCCGACCAGCATATCTACGCCGACTGATACACCTGCCCCAACGAGGACGCCTCCTCCCACCGCGACCAATACACCCACGCCAACCGACACCCTGACGCCAACGGCGACCAATACACCTACCCCAACTGATACTCCTATGGCCACTTCGACAGCCACTCCTACACCGACCCATACTCCTACGTCCACCCCGACCAACACACCCACGCCAACCGACACTCCAACCCCCACGGCCACTCCGACTGAGACGCCAACTTCCACCCCCACCAGCACCCCAACTCCTACACTCACCCCGACCAATACACCCATGCCAACTGATACTCCAACCCCCACGGCCACGCCGACTGAGACACCAACTTCCACCCCCACCAGCACCCCAACTCCTACACTCACCCCGACCAACACTCCCACGCCAACTGACACTTCGACTCCTACACCCACCCCGACCAACACACCCACGCCAACTGACACACCAACCCCCACAGCCACACCGACCGAGACGCCCACTTCC
>JBHIDN010000066.1:0-6843 GCA_046760125.1 Anaerolineae bacterium | reverse complement strand
TCAACAGGATTATTCGTCTCATGAGAAGATGACTCCTCCCACCCTAGCGAAGACCACCGCCAGTTCATCGGCGTAGACCTGCTGCCAGTTCGGACTTTCCGTTAATAGAGTGGCAAAGGTGCTATCCTTCTCGATAATGATAGAATTTATGTCGTATCTCTCCAGGGGTTCACGCCACTGGGAGGAGGCCCAATAAGCCCCTAGATACTCCTCTAACACCTCTTCGCCGTACAGGTGTGTTCTCCCGTCGATGAAGACCCGATATTGAGGGTAGAGTCGCCAGATGAGGAATCCACCCCAATTGTAGGAGTTGAAAAGTTCCTGGGGGAGATCGTTTCGGGCCAAGAAATCGGCGGCCTCATAGGGCAAGGTGCGCTTCTGCGCTGCCAGGTTGGCCGACTGGGTAAGGGTGGGGCTGACCTTAATGATGCATCCAGCGAGAACCAAAAGCAGGATGAACCAGTTGAGGGGAAGTTGCCACCCCTGGGGACGAACTCCAGTTGGAGGCTCCTCCCCACCGTGCCAAGAGCGCCAGGCCAGGCTTCCGTATTTGGCCACTACAGGGGTGGCCACCAGGGCAAAGAGTGAAATGTTGCGCGCTGCTAGGAGGGATATATAGCCGAAGACCAGAAGGTAAAGGAGATCGGTGAGATCTGCTCGTTTGGCCGAAAGGCCCAGGGTTACCATGCTTAAGAGCAACATCCAGATGAAAGGGTGGAACTGGAGAAGATGGAAGTTGGGAGAAGCCCATTCCGATAGATTCTTGAGGGGCCCTATGCTCGCCGTCTGGAAGGGGTAGAGGTACAAACGGAAGGTGTTGGGGTTGAGAACAACCACCGCCAGAGAGATTGAGCCCCAGATCAACAATTGCTTCCACCTTCTCGCCTCGATCCTTCCCTGAGGAGAGCCGAATAGGTGCTTTGCTCCTTCCCCGACCAGTAGGAGACCAACTAGGATGAAACCAGCGATGTATCCGCTATGGCTGTTAGCCCAAAGAAACATGAGAAGGGGGAGCAGGAAGAGATAGTTACGTTGGCACTCCTTGTAGAGGAAGAGGATGAATAGAAAAACTGCGGCCAGGAGAAAAGAGAAGAGATGGGGTCGCATCTCCCAGGTGATGGCGGAAGCGAGGGCTCCCAGGAGGGTAGCGAAGACCCGTATGTAAAGATGGCCCGAACTGCCGAGGAAAGTGAGGAAGAAGACCAGGGTGATGATAGCCGCGGCCAAGAGGGCTAGCCCGCCGAAACCGAAGGCTCGATAGGATAGGTATATGACCACCTGGCTCAGCCAACTGTGGTCTATCCAGCGGTTGCCAAACGCCGTGTGGGAGAAGATATCCTGGCGGGGGACGCTCCTCGTTTCCCAGATATACTTGCCTGTGGCCAGATGCCACCACAGGTCGGTGTTAGTCACCTCATGGGCGGCCATAGCGAAGATGGAGATGAAAAGGATGATAACCAGTAACCATTTGGTGTCTAAGGAACGCAGGATCATCTTTAACTCTCTGGCCATAAGAAGCATCTCGCTATACAGTTTACTATGGCTGGAAGGGGCGTGCAATGGGAAAAAAGCACTACAACCGAAAGGGAACTACTTCTGCTCTCCTTTGCGGGCGAAGGCGGTGAAGAGGTCGCCCAGGTTGATGGAGATGGGGAGGTGAGAGAGGCCCAAACTCCTGGCCAATTTCCCCAGGCTTCGGGCCAACACCCCGGCATAAGGCTCCAGGCGAGAGAGGAGATAACCTAGGCGCAAATAGCGGCCTTGGGTGACCATCTGGATTACCCGGAAGCCTGCCTTCTCTAACATCTGGGTTAGGGTCTGGGGGGAGAAGTAGTAGAGGTGCATCTCCATCAGCCAAGGCCAACGGTGGCCCATAAGCCGGGCAAAGGGGCTCTCGATGTTGATGGTATGGATGCAGATGACCCCTTCTGGAGCGAGGACCCGATAGGTCTCCTGCAGCGAGGCTAAAGGGTCGGCAAGGTGCTCTATCACATCCCACAAGGTTACTACATCAAAGAACTGGTCAGGAAATCGGGCTTCCCTCAGCGTACCTGTGGTTACCCGTAGCCCCCGGGCCCGATCCCCCAAGTCTCCCAGCCCTGCTCCTGGGCGATCTCCAGGAAGACGCCGATGTGACATCCGATATCCAAGAGGCGCGGCCTTTCACGAGGGGGCACTAGCCTGAGGAGAGGCTCTAAGTTTCTCCGGAAAGTCAGTATCCTCCCCTCCCGCTCCTGGAGATAGGTCGTATCTATCGCGCACTCATATTCGCGAAGGATCTCCCTCTCTTCCAATCGGGGGTTAGTGTAGACCAGGCCACATTGGCGACACTTGACGATAGGGGGGTGCTTGCCATAGGCGGAACTGGTGCACTGGAACCACTCCAGAGGAGGGTCGGCTTCCTCGGAGATGGTGGCTGAGTGTAGGACCTCGGTATCGGCGGCACCACATAGGTTACAGGGTATGTTCTCCAACTTTCCCCCTACTTAGAGGTTAGACTCAAGCGGATGACGGTATATAGAGCCTTGAGGATCTCACCGCGAGAGATCTTCGACGCTCCACGCCGCCTATCCTCAAAGATGATGGGCACCTCTTCGATCTTGTGCCCCATCTTCTGAGACCGGTAGAGCATCTCTATGAGAAAGGAGTAGCCATCGGAGAAGATGGTATCCAGGTCTATCGATTCCAGCACCTCTCGGCGGTAGCAGCGAAAACCGGCGGTACAATCGTGGGCCCTCAAACCTAGGGCTATGCGGGCGAAGATGTTGGCTGACCGGCTCAGCGCCCTTCGGGCCAGGGTACAGTTGAGGGTGCCCCCTGCGTCAACGTATCGTGAGCCGATAACCAAATCTGCGGTTTCAGATCGAGTTAACAGTGCGGGGATATATCGGGGGTGGTGGGAGAAATCGGCGTCCATAGTGATCACCTGGTCGGCTCCCAAGGAGAGCGCGCGCTTGAAACCGGCGATGTAGGCCGTTCCCAGTCCCATTTTGCGCGGGCGGTGAAGGACGAAAACCCGGGAGTCTTTCCTTGCCCACTCATCGGCTATCTCTCCCGTACCATCGGGGGAGTTGTCATCTACGATCACCAACTGGACGGGCAGGGAGAGGATCTCCTGGGCGAGTATCCCGATGTTATCGCTCTCATTGTAAGTGGGCACCACTACAGCGGTCTTGAGTGAGGTCTCCATGACAAGGGCCATTTTACCGCCTATTTTCTCCTAAATCAAGGCCTCGCCTTGTATCCAACGCCTTCTTGTAGTAGAATGCTTCATGAGATGCTACCCTTATATGATGAGAACCCTACTCGGATCTTTCCCCTAGTTACCGTCCTTCTCATCGCCGCTAACGTGGCGGTTTTCATCTACCAACTCATCCTGCCCTCCCCCCAAGCCTTAGAGGGTTTCGTGCGAGCGGCAGCCGTTATCCCCTACGATGTGACCCATAATCTCGATCTGAGGGTCTCTTTGACCCTTTTCACCTCCCTCTTTGTGCACGGCGGATGGCTTCATATCATCGGTAATATGCTCTACCTTTGGATCTTCGGGAACAACGTCGAGGATGCCATGGGCCATCTCCGCTTCACTCTCTTCTATTTCCTTTGCGGCCTGGGGGCCAGCGCTGCCCAAATCGCGGTGAACATAAATTCCCCAGTGCCGAACATAGGGGCCAGTGGTGCTATCGCCGGCGTCTTGGGAGCCTATCTTATCCTCTTTCCCCGAGCCAGAGTGGTCAGCCTGGTGACTTTGGGTTACTTTGTGCGCCTGGTGAGGGTGCCGGCGGTTCTTGTTCTTGGCTTCTGGATAGTCGTCCAACTCTTTAGCGGCCTCGCCTCCTTGGGCATGCCTGGGATAGGCGGCGTAGCCTGGTTCGCCCACCTGGGAGGCTTCCTTATGGGGCTGCTTTTGGTCCGTCTCTTTGTCCGGGGTAGAGCGTGGTATAGAGGGGGGACCTTTCCCATGGGATCCTATAGGGACTAGAAGATGGGGATAAGGGTTCGGGGGCTCTACGATTTGCAGGTGATCGATCTGGAGATCGATGAAGCGGAACGAAGCCTTCGTGTTGTAGAGAGCGGTCTAGGGGAGAGTGAGGAACTCCGCTCGGCGCGGGAGAGCCTGGCGGAGGCTTCGGAATGGCAAGCAGAACTGCAGAGACGGCTTCGGAACTTGGAACTGGATTTGGAGGAGGTGATAGAGAAAAGGCAGGCCTCCGAGAAGACCCTCTACAGCGGTAAGGTGAAGAGTCCGAAGGAACTGAGCGGCCTAGAGCAAGAGGTGCAACTCTTGAAACGGCGTCAGGTGGAGGTGGAGGACGAGACTTTGGAGGTCATGAGCCAGCTGGAGACGGCGAGCGAACGTTGGGAGAGGGAGAAGAGGAGATTGGAAAGGCTGGAGACAAAGTGGAGAGAGAAACAGGCGGAGTTGAAAGAGAAGCAGGCTGCGTTATCTTCCCGGCTCTCCCTTCTGAGGGAGAGGAGAGAGAGCCTCCAGGCAGCCATCGACCCCGAGGATCTGGCCACCTATGAGGATCTCCGTCGTCGGAAGGGGAGGCAGGGGGTGGCCTTGGTCCAAAACGGCATATGTCAAGGGTGTGGAGTGGCGGTATCTACAAGCAAGGTGACCAGGGTACTTCGCGGTGAGGAGTTAGTCCACTGTGCCAACTGCGAGCGCATCCTCTATCTAAAGGGGTAGGGCATCTTGAGCAAAGGAGTCCCTTTCGCCAACCCGTATGTAATAGATAAGCCGGTCGTTGAAGCCTCCCATTTCTATGGGCGGCTCGATCTTTTGGAGTGGATAGAGAGCAGCCTCGAAAAGGGGCAACCACTCTTGGTAGTGCAAGGCCCCCACCGCATAGGGAAGAGCTCCCTCCTTCATCAATTGGGTACCCCTCTGGGCTCTGAATATATGGTGTTTCCGATGGGGGAGATGGCCGAGTCTCGGCTGGATCTCCTCCTCTGGCAGATGGCCTTGGCTATGACCAGGAGCCTGCCCGAAGAGATAGGTCTTTCCTTCCAGGATCCCACGGGAGAGGAGCCGAGGAGGGAAGATTTCGAAGGCCAGGCTTCTTACTTCGGGGAGGAGTTCCTCCCTCGACTCTCTAAAGCGGTGGGGGGAAAGCCCCTTCTTTTGGCTCTGGATGATTTTCATCTCTGGGGAGGGGGCGACTCAGCGCTTCAGGCCGAACTTCTCTCCTATCTAGCCTCATTAAGAGTAGCCCTTCTTTTGACCTGGGAGGGGCCCACAGAAGAGATGCTCTCCCAGGCTCTAGTATGGAGATTGGGTCCCCTCGATGGCGAGGAGGCACGGCGGCTTATCACCGAGCCTAGCGCAGAGATCCTCGATTACGATTACGAGGCCCAAGAACGGATTCTGGCCCTCACCTGCGGCCACCCCTACTTCGTTCAACTTCTCTGCTACGCTCTCTTTGAGCGATGCGCTTCCAAGGGTTGGGTGCTCAGGCAGGATGTTGACGAAGTGGTGCCAGAGACTATGGTCTTGGGCAAGAGTTATCTAGAGCACCTTCTTGCCGCCTCTTCTCCCCCTGAGCGGGTGGCGTTGGCGGCTCTGGGCGCTATGCGAGGTATCCACGGCCTTATTTTGGAGGAGGAGGTGTGCTACCTCCTGCAACGAAGGAAGATACCCCTCTCTCCAGAAAAGTTAAGGGTGGCTTTGCATCGCTTGGTGGAGCGAGGGCTTCTGGTGAGCATGGCCCCTCATACCTATCGCTTCCAAGTTGAACTACTGAGGGTTTGGCTGGGGAAAGCAGAGGAGTTTGGGGGATCTTTGATCAAGGAGGTAAGGCCGGGCAAAAGAGGGCCAGGCTTCTCGAGGTTCCTCTGGCCGATGGCCGCGGCTTTACTGGTGATCCTGCTCTTTCTGTGGTCGATACGTTCGCGCTCACAACCCCCTGCTGGTGGGGAAGGGGGTCAGGGAGGGCCGCTATCGCCTACTCCCACGGGTCTTACCGCCATAGGGGTTTCTCCCACCCAGCCAGCGCCTGCCCGCCAGACCATAGCCTACATGTTTTGGGAGGAGGAGAGCGGCACCTGGGAGATCTACCTTATGGCCAGCGATGGCTCGAACCGCACCCCCTTGACCCAAAACGAGGTGAACGATACCTGGCCCTCTTGGTCCTATGACGGGCGTCGTCTTCTCTTCGTCTCCCAACGCGATGGGAACAGGGAGATATATATTATGAACCCTGATGGCTCGGAACAGGTTAACCTGAGCCGGAACCCAGCCCCGGACACCAGCCCTTCCTTCTCGCCCGATGGGACGAGGATAGTCTTCGCCTCCCGTCGCGACGGCAATTGGGAGATCTACATCATGGATGCCGATGGCTCGCAGCAGGCAAGGGTGACCTTCAACGAAGAACCGGACTACGCACCTGTATGGTCTCCCGATGGGACAAAGATAGCCTTCGTCTCCGAGCGGGATGGGAACAAGGAGATTTACGTGATGGAGGCCGATGGCTCGGAGGAGAGGAGGCTCACCTACAACGAGGCCACCGATACCTCGCCCGCCTGGTCTCCCGATGGCATGAAGATAGCCTTCGAATCCTACCGGGATGATGACATGGAGATCTACATCATGAACGCCGATGGTTCCGGGCCACGGAATCTGACCAACGACCACACCGTCGACGATTATGGGCCTTCTTGGTCCCCCGATGGCACCCAGATACTCTACTACTCCAACCGTGATGGCAACTGGGACCTATATAGAATCGAGGTCGATGGAACGGGCAGCGTGAACTTGACCAACAGCGCCGGGGCGGAGCAGGGGCCGGCTTGGAGGCCGTAGGGCCTTCTTTTACCTTAAAATTGGACCCCTCCTATTGACAG
>JBHIDN010000065.1:0-6893 GCA_046760125.1 Anaerolineae bacterium | reverse complement strand
GCACGGTGGCGGCCGCGGGGCTCAACCCCTATCTATGTGAAGTGGCCAATATCCGCGAACAATGCAGTTGGGTTCACCGTGACGATATGGACCGGGCCACTCTAAAGGCTACCCGGATCATAGAGACCATGGTAGAGAAGGTGCGCCATGATGAGCCCCTTGTTGCACTGACCATGCCCCTTGTAAGGCGGGCTCTAATCATCGGCGGAGGGATAGCGGGATTGCAAGCAGCCTTGGATATCGCGGCCGCGGGCTATGCGGTGATTTTGGTGGAGCGAGAGGAGAGGTTGGGAGGACGGATGGCCCAACTTTCGGGCACCTATCTGAATTTCGACTCTACCGTGGATCTCCTGAGTGAAAAGATAGGGGCGGTCACCAGAAACCCCCATATCACCGTTCTAACCAGGGCCCAGGTAGAGGAGTTGGGCGGCTACCTGGGTGATTTCAAGGTCAAGGTGCGCCAACAAGGGAATGATGAGGAGTACGAGGTAGGAGCCATCGTGGTGGCCACAGGTTACGACCTTTATCCCAAGGAGCGGCTGAGCGAATATGGCGGAGAGCAATATCCCGATCTCATAGATGGGTTGGAGTTCGAACGGATGCTCTCGCCCACGGGCCCCACAGGGGGGGAGATCCGATGTCCCTCCGATGGTCGAGTGCCCCAGGAGGTGGTCTTCGTCCAGTGCGCGGGCTCCCGGGATCCGGAACGGGGGGTATCCTACTGCTCCAAGATCTGCTGCATGTACACGGCTAAACAGGCGATGATGTATAAGATGCAGGTGCCCCAGGGACAGGCCTACATCTTCTATATCGATATCCGAGCCTTGGGGAAAGGGTATGAGGAGTTCACCCAGAGGGCTATGGAGGAGCATCGAGTCCTTTATCTTCGGGGCAAGGTCTCGAAGGTCTTCCCCCAAGATGGAAAGATGATGGTCTGGGGAGCAGATACTCTCAGCGGCAAGAGGGTGGAGGTGGCCGCTGATCTCGTAGTTCTGGCTACCCCTATGGTGCCTAGCGCGGGCGCTTTCGAGTTAGCCCAGAGGTTGAGGGTGGCCACCGATGAGCATGGCTTCTTCAGCGAGGCCCACCCCAAGTTGCGACCGGTGGAGAGCCTCACGGCAGGGGTCTATCTGGCCGGAGCCTGTCAAGCCCCTAAGGATATCCCCGAGGCGGCGACCCAGGGGAGTGCCGCCGCGGCCAAAGTGCTCTCCCTCTTCTCTCAGGAGGAGATAACCCACGACCCTATGGTGGCCGTTGTGGACTCGGAACTCTGCGCCGGCTGTGGCATCTGTGTGGAGGTTTGCCCCTACGAGGCGCGGGAGATCCATCCCCTTACCAAGATCGCTGTAGTGAAAGAGGTCCTCTGCCAAGGTTGTGGGGCTTGTCTGGTGGCTTGTCCCAATAAGGCTTCGCATCTTCGCAACTTCGCTCCGGCCCAAATAATGGCTATGATCGAGGCTTTAGAGGGAGGATAGATGGAACTTCTAAAGGTAGGCTCACCTTTCCTGGGGGTGGTGAACCAGCGGAGCGGGCAGTTGATTCAACTCTGCTATCATTGCCATAAATGCACCGCTGGCTGCCCTGTAGCCTTCGTTATGGATTATGGCCCTGATAGGGTATTGAGGATGATCCAGTTCGGATGGAAGGAAGAGGTGCTTAGCAGTTCCGACATCTGGATCTGTGCTTCTTGCGAGACCTGTGGAACGAGATGCCCTAATGAGATCGACATCGCCCGGGTCATGGACGCTCTGCGGCAGATGGCGGTGGAGGAAGGGCTTCCGGCGAAGGAGAGAAACGTGCCTCTCTTCCATAACCTCTTCCTCTCCATAGTTAAGAGGCTGGGGAGGATGCATGAGGCTTCTTTGATGGGGCTCTATAAACCCCTTTCACGGGATCTCTTCTCTGACATCCCCATGGGAGTGAAGATGATCCTCAAGGGGAAGATTCCGCTGCTTCCCCATCGGATCGAGGGGAGCGACGAGGTGGAAAAGATCTTTGAGAGGAGCGGCTAGTGCGGTTCTCCTACTACCCTGGTTGCAGTCTCCGGGCCACGGCTGTTGAGTACGACCTATCTACCAGAGCCGTCCTCCAGCGGCTGGGCGTGGAGGTGATAGAGATTCCAGATTGGAACTGTTGTGGCGCTTCCTCAGCCCATAGCCTAAACGAGACCCTGGCCCTAGCCCTACCAGCCAGGAATCTGGCCTTGGCCCAGAAAGAAGGGGTTGATCTCATAGTCCCCTGCGCGGCCTGCTTCAACCGACTAAAGACGGCGGAAAGGGTTCTCAGAGAGGATCCCATCAAGGGGGGGAAGATCGAGAGGGTCGTGGGTTTCAAATATGAAGGTGGCTTTGAGGTGCGCCCCCCGTTAGATCTGATCGGCAACCTGATCGGCTTGGAACGGCTCCGCAGCATAGTCCAGAGGCCGCTCTCAGGGCTGAGGCTTGTCGCCTACTACGGTTGCCTTCTGGTGCGGCCGCCAGAGGTCGTCCAGTTCGAGGATCCGGAGAACCCCCAACTCTTGAACCGGTTGCTTCAGGCTTTAGGGGCCGAGCCCCTGGAGTGGTCTTACGCCACCGACTGCTGTGGGGGCAGCCTGGCTTTGACCCGTGGCGACCTAGCCAAAATCTTGGTAAGGAAACTGGTGTCCAAGGCTCAGGAGGCAGGTGCCCAAGCGATGGTGACCGCCTGCCCTCTCTGCCAGGTGAACCTGGAGATGAGACAAGAAGAGATGCCCATATTCTATTTCACCGAACTTATAGGTTTGGCTTTGGGGATCGAGGAGAACTGGTGGGGGAAACATCTGATAGACCCTCGACCTCTCTTGCGAACCTTGGATTTAACCGATTGACACAAGAGGCCGATAGATGACCAAGAAGGATACCGTACTCATCGTGGGGGCCGGCATAGCGGGGATGCAATCGGCTCTCCTCCTGGCGGAAGCGGGGTATAAGGTCTATCTTCTGGATCGTGCCCCCGCCTTGGGAGGCTCGATGCCCCTCTTGGATCGCACCTTCCCCACCAACAGTTGCGGCCTCTGCTTCATGTCCCCGGACCTCCCCGCCTACTGTCCCTTTATCGAATGCGAGCGGCATCCGAATGTAGAGATATGGGCTTACGCCGAGATGGGAAGCCTGGAGGGGGAAGCGGGAGATTTCCGCGCCTCCATCCTCAGAAAGGCTAGATATGTGGATCCCGAGCGGTGCACAGGGTGCGGGGATTGTGCTCTGGTCTGTCCCGTGGAGGTGCCCCGCGAGTTGGGGGAAGGGTTAGAGAAACGGAAGGCGATATATCGCCCCTACCCTCAGGCCATCCCTAGCGCCTATCTTATCGATGGGGAGGCCTGCACCGAATGCGGGGAGTGTCTCAAAGTCTGTAAAGCCGAAGCCATCGATCTAGAGATGGAGGATGAGCATCTTCAATTGGAGGTCGGGGCGGTGATTCTCACCCCTGGCTTTCAACCCTTCCCGGCGGAATTGAAAGGTGAGTTCGGCTACGGTCGATACCCCAATGTGGTCACCGGCTTCCAGTTCGAGCGGATGTTGAGCCTCACTAGCCCTTCTCATGGGCTTCCCCAGCGTCCCTCCGATGGCCAACCTCCTAAGCGTATAGCCTTCATCCAATGCGTCGGCTCCCGCGATCCTTCCCAGGGCCGTGGCTACTGCTCCTCGGTCTGCTGCATGTACGCCACCAAACAGGCGATCATGGCTAAGGAGAGGGCACCCGAAAGCGAGATCACCCTCTTCTATATGGACCTGCGAACTTTCGGCAAGGGTTACGACCGCTACTTGGAGCGAGCCAAAAGAGAGCGGGGCATCGAATATCAGCGAAGCATGGTCTCAGCGGTCAAGCAAGAGCTAAGGAGCAAGAACCTCCTCCTCTCTTATGTGGGTGAAGATGGCCGACCCCGGGAGGGGGAATTTGACTTGGTGGTGCTCTCTACAGGCTTTGTGCCGCCGCCAGGGGCCAAGGAGTTAGCACAAGGGATGGGCATCGCCCTCAACGAATATGGCTTCTGCCAAACGGTCGAGTTCGCCCCCACTGAGACCTCCCGGCCTGGGGTCTTTATGGCCGGTTGCTTTGGCGAGCCCAAGGATATCGCTGAGACCGTGGCCGAGGCGGCCAGCGCGGCGGCCAATGCAACCTATCTTTTGGGAAGGAGCCGTGTCTCACCGCCCAAGGAATACCCCCCCGAAAGAGAGGTGGCCGAGGAGGAGCCCTGGGTGGGGGTATTCATTTGCCGCTGTGGGGAAGAGATAGCGGAAGCGTTAGATCTGGACGCCTTAGCAGAGTATGTTCGGGGGTTGAAAGAAGTAGCCCAAGTGGAGGAACTCCCCTATTCTTGCACGCCAGAAGGGTTGGAGGAGATCAAGCGAACCGTTAGAGAGGGAGGGCTCAACCGGGTAGTGGTAGCGGGCTGTACCCATCGTCTCTATGAAGCCCCTTTGCAAGGAGCCCTCAGGGAGGCGGGGCTCAACCCCTACCTTCTGGAGCGGGCGAACCTGCGGGAGGAGTGCGCTTGGGCGCATAGGAATAGGCCCCGAGAGGCCACAGCCAAAGCCAAGAGCCTTCTGGAGATGGCGGTGACCAAGGCCCGATCGCTGAAACCCCTAAAGAGGACCACGCACGAGGTATCCCCCGGAGTGCTTGTCCTGGGAGGCGGTTTGGCGGGGATGACCGCGGCCTTGGGTTTGGCTGAGCAGGGCTTCCAGGTCTCTTTAGTGGAGAAAGAGAATGAATTGGGCGGCAACCTGCGCCATCTCTATTATACCCTTAGGGGTTCAGACCCCCAAGCGTTGTTGCGCTCTCTGGTAGAAAAGGTAGGGACCCATCCCCATATCAAAGTCATGAAGGGGACAGAGATCATCTCCTGTGAGGGCTCAGTCGGCCGCTTCCACTCCACTCTCCTGACCGACAATGAAGAATCGATCGTTGAGCATGGGGCTATCATCGTAGCCACGGGGGGGGAAGAGGCAAAACCTATCGAATATCTCTACGGCCAAGATAGGCGGGTGGTCACCCAGCGAGAACTGGAGGCCCGCCTGGCGAGGAATGGGGGTCTAGAAGAGTTGACTACGGTAGTGATGATCCAATGCGTCGGCTCCCGAGAGGAGGGACGCCCCTACTGTAGCCAGGTCTGTTGCTCCCAGGCTATCAAGAACGCCCTCCGCATCAAGGAGACGAAGCCAGAAGCCAAGGTCTTCGTCTTCTATCGGGATATGATGACCTACGGCTTCCGGGAGGGGTACTACCGTCAGGCGAGGGAGGCGGGGGTGATTTTTATCCCTTATGAAAAGAAGCCCCAGGTGACATCTGGAGATGATGGGTTGCGAGTCTGGGTGGAAGACCCCCTCCTGAAGCAAGAACTGAAGTTGGAGGCCGACCTAGTGGTCTTGAGCCCCGGGATAGCCCCCTCCGAGAACGGGAGGCTGGCCCAGATCCTGGGTATCACCCTAGACGACGATGGCTTCTTCCAGGAAGCGAACCCCAAGGTGGCCCCTATGGATTCGGGGGTGGCCGGGATATTCCTCTGTGGTCTAGCCCAGGGGCCGAAACCTATCTCCGATTGCATCTCCCAAGCCCACGGGGTCGCTTTGAAGGCCGCTTCTCTCTTGGCTAAGGAATGGCTAGTAGGCAAGGCTACCGTACCTACCGTCAGCGAGAGACTCTGTAGCGGCTGTGGCCTCTGCGTCTCCCTCTGTCCTTACGACGCCCGAAGGCTCAATGAGGAGACTCGCGTGGCGGAGGTGATAGAGGTCCTCTGCCAGGGCTGTGGCCTCTGCGCTATGGCTTGCCCCAACGGTGCCACCCAGCAGAACCTCTACGAGATGAGACAAGTTATGGCCGTGATGGATGCCGCGCTATAAGAGAGGTGAAAGATGAACGAAGATTTCGAGCCTAAGATCGTGGCTTTCCTCTGCAACTGGTGCGCCTACACGGGGGCGGACCTGGCAGGCACCTCTCGGATCCAATACCCGCCCAACGTGAGGATCATCCGCATGATGTGCAGCGGGGCTGTGGATCCGGTCTATGTGATCAAGCCCTTGCTCGATGGGGCCGATGGCGTCCTCATAGGAGGCTGTCATCCTGGCGATTGTCACTATCAAGAAGGGAACTATAAGGCTCGGCGACGGGTGGCTATCCTCAAGAATATCCTCCGCCAGATGGGGTTCGATGAGGAGCGGATCTGGCTCCGCTGGATCAGCGCCAGCGAAGGGCAGGTCTTCGCCGAGACGGTGACAGAGATGGTGGAAACCCTCAAAGAGAAGGGGCCCAACCCCCTCAAGGAACTTTGGGGAACCTAAACACAAAAAGGACGAGACCGATGAAGGTGGAAAAGTTCTTGGAAGTCAAAGAGGGCGACACCTTGGCGACCCTGCGGAGCTTCTTGCCAAGGTTGCTGGAGAAGGAGATCATCGAGGCGTTGCTCGTCCCTCTTGAGGCCCCTTCTGGCGATACCGTTATGCCCGCCTTAGTGAAGGAGCCGGCTCGCTTGGAGAAGGCCAACCCCCTGGCCCCGGTGATGCCGGTGAACGCGGCCAGGCTCGTCTCCTCCTTGACCATCGGCAAACCCAGGGAGAAGATCGGGGCCCTCCTGCGCTCCTGTGAGATAAGGGCTCTTATCGAACTGGTTAAGTTACAGCAGGCCCATCTGGAAAACCTTATGATTATAGGCATCGATTGCTTAGGCACCTACGAGGTGACCGATTATGCCGAACTCATTTCCGAGGATGGGTCTCCGACGATGGAACTGGTGCGAGGAGCTAAAGAAGGTACTCTCTCCCCCCATGAGGGGTACCAGTTCCGATCCGCCTGCCGGATTTGTGAGTATCCCATCCCTCAAAACGCTGCCCTGACCATCGGCCTCCTCGGCGTCGATGGTGAGAAGATCCTCA
>JBHIDN010000064.1:0-6896 GCA_046760125.1 Anaerolineae bacterium | reverse complement strand
CTTCCAAAGCCATAAAGTTGAGCCATTTCACCCCGGCGCAAATCCTAGCCCAGGTTGATGCCTTGGTGTAGAGAGGTCGAAAAATGGCTGAGAAGTTGATACCCATATACATCATGGGAAAGAAGTACGAGGTTCCTTCTAGCCTCACCATCATGAGGGCTATGGAGTGGGCGGGCTATAAGTTGATAAGGGGAGCCGGTTGCCGGAGTGGCTTTTGCGGCGCTTGTGCCACCGTTTATCGCATCAAAGGCGACTACCGTCTGCGGATCGGGTTGGCCTGTCAAACGGTGGTGGAGTCGGAGATGTACCTGGCCCAGATCCCCTTCTTCCCCGCCGAGAAGGCGATCTATAATATCGAAGAGTTGAAGCCCACCCCGGAACAACTCTTCCAGATCTACCCCGAGATCTTGCGCTGCCTCAGTTGCGGGACCTGTACCAAAGCCTGTCCTCAAGAGATAGATGTCATGGATTACATGGCTGACGCTATGAAGGGTGACATCGCTTCTGTGGCCAGCAAATCCTTCGATTGCATCATGTGCGGGCTCTGTGCGGCCCGCTGCCCCGCCGAGGAAGCCCAGTACAACGTGGCCATCCTCTGCCGGCGGCTATACGGTAAGTACTTGGCTCCTAGATCACAACACCTACGGGAGCGGATAGAGGAGATCGAGGCTGGCAAGTTCGATGAGGAACTGGCCCAACTGAAAAAAATGAGCCTGGAAGAGTTGCGGCAAAAGTATAAAGAAAGGGATATCGAGCCCGCTTGAATGGAAGGAGACGAAGATGTCGTACACACCTGAGATGCGGGAATCTATAAGAAGGGTAGAGGCCACACGTCAGAGAAGGCTCAAGGAAACTCACCCTCGTATGCCCTCCCACGAGCAGGAAGAGATCCTCAAGCGTTTCCACCCCGATTATGTGGAGGAAGGGATGCGGGAACTCTTGGTAGGGCCAAATGGGGGAGAGCGGACACCTAATGAGTTGGCCGATCTTTTGGAGGGCCGCAGCCATATCGACGCGGCAGCCTTCGATCTGGGCCAGGTGGACTACGAGTGTGATGTTTTGGTCATCGGAGGCGGTGGTGCCGGAGCCTCGGCGGCGCTTTTGGCTCAGGAGAACGGAGCCCAGGTGATCTTGACCACCAAACTTCGCTTCGGCGACGCCAACACCATGATGGCTCAAGGAGGTATCCAGGCTGCCGACAAGCCCAACGACTCCCCAACCATCCATTATCTGGATGTGATGGGTGGCGGCCATTTCACCAATGTCCCGGAGCTGGTGGAAGCCCTGGTGATGGATGCCCCACTAGTCATCCAATGGCTGGAGGATCTGGGTTGCATGTTCGACAAGGAGCCCGATGGGACGATGAGGACCATCCACGGCGGCGGTACCTCCCGGAAGCGGATGCATTTCGCCCGCGACTACTCAGGGGCAGAGATCATGCGCACTCTGCGCGACGAGGTCCGCAACCGCCCAATTTCGGTTTTGGAGTTCGCTCCCGTCGTGGAGTTGGTGATGGATGATAGAGGCCAGATAGCCGGGGCTATCCTTCTGAACCTGGAGACGGGCGATCATAGCCTGGTGAAGGCTAAAACGGTGATCATCGCCACTGGAGGCGGAGGCCGCCTCCACTATCAAGGCTTCCCCACCACCAACCATTACGGGGCCACGGCCGATGGGCTAGTTCTGGCCTACCGGGTGGGGGCCAAACTGGCTTTCATCGATACTATGCAGTACCATCCTACTGGAGCAGCCTATCCTGAGCAGATCCTGGGACAACTGGTGACCGAGAAGGTGAGAGGCTTGGGAGCCCAACTGGTCAATGTGGAAGGCGAGCAGTTCGTCTATCCCTTGGAGACGCGGGACCTGGAATCGGCGGCTATCATCCGAGAATGTGTGGAGCGAACGAAGGGGGTGGTCACCCCTACGGGGCAGCAGGGCGTCTGGCTCGATTCTCCCATGATCGACATCCTCAAGGGGCCAGGGACGATCCAAACGAACTTGCCGGCTATGGTCCGCCAATTCGGCCGTTTCGGCATCGACATGACCAAGGAGCCCATCCTCGTCTATCCTACCCTCCATTATCAAAACGGGGGGATAGCCATTAAGCCCGACGGTTCGACCGATATCCCCAACCTATATGTGGCTGGCGAGGTGGCGGGAGGGGTCCACGGGCGCAACCGGCTGATGGGAAACTCCCTTTTGGAGATAACCGTCTATGGGCGACGGGCTGGCAAGGCGGCTGCTCAGCGGGCTAAGGAAGTCCAGTTAGGGGAGTTAACCTTGGAGCATCTGCAAGATTGGGAACGGCAACTTGAAGAAGCGGGGCTGAGCCCCCAGGTCGCCTCGCCCCTCCTCTTGCCGGACTACACGCGGCATGCCCGGGCAGTGTCCAAGGTAGGGTGAGGCCGCTTTCCCAAACTCCCCTTGGAGAAGTCTTCTCCGTTGACCTTATGGAAGGCTATCGGGGCGAGCCATTCTTAGGAGGAGTCCATGGAGGAGAAAGGCACACTCGAGTATCACCCTCGGATCAAGGATCTCCCTCCAAGCGAGCGGCCGCGGGAAAGGTTAAAGCATTATGGCGCCGGTGCCCTCTCCACCTCTGAACTTTTGGCCATCATCTTGCGCACCGGGGTGGGCGGGGAGAACGTCATTAACCTAGCCAGCAGACTTCTGGCCCAGTTCGGAGGGCTGAGAGGCCTCTCTAAGGCGGATTTCGTCCAGATCAAGGCCCTTAAAGGGATGGGGCAGGCCAAGACGGCCCAGGTGAAAGCTGCGCTGGAGTTGGGCCGCCGCCTGCTCACCGCCTCCCCCGAGGAGCGACCCCAGGTCAAGTCGCCTGCCGATGTGGCTAACCTCCTCCTCTTAGAGATGGGCGCCCTGGAGCAGGAAGAGATGCGCGTCCTCTTCCTAGATACCAAGAATCGGGTGTTGGGCGTATCCACCATCTATGTGGGGAGTCTTCACACCGCTTGGCTCAGGGTCGGGGAGCTCTTCCGGGAGGCGGTGAGGCGCAACTGTGCGGCGATCATCGTAGTCCATAACCACCCCTCGGGTGACCCCACCCCTTCTCCCGATGATGTCAAAATCACCAAGAGATCGCCAAGACGGGCGAACTTTTGGGCGTGGAGGTCTTGGACCACTTAGTCATCGGCTCCCAGTGATATGTCTCCTTGAAGGAGAGAGGATTGGGTTTCGGCTGAGACTCTTCAACATCGCCTCTCTTCTCACCGTCTGGAGGAAAAATCATGTCCCAGGTCAAGGTTAAATGGGTGGAAGGAAAGAAATTCGTGGGCACGGATAGCACGAGCCACTCCCTGGTGATGTCCAGTTCCCAGGAGGGCACCGGCTTAAAGCCCTCGGATCTTCTGCTCCTGGGGTTAGGAGGCTGTACAGGCCTGGACGTTATCTCCATCTTAGAAAAGCAGCGCCAAAAAGTCACCGACCTGGAGATAACGATAATCGGGGAGCAAGACCCAGAGCCCCCTTGGACCTTCCGCCGCATCGAGATAGAATACCTCTTTCGAGGTAAAGGCTTGAAGGAGGAAGGGGTGAGGCGAGCCATTCAACTCTCAGAGGAAAAGTACTGCTCCGTGGGGGCCACCATCTCCGGAGTGGCCGAGATCGCGAGCAGTTTTCAGGTCCTGGAAGAGTAAACCTGCCTTTCGGTTCCTTGATCTGCTGCTTCCAGATGAGAGCCACCTACATGCAGGTGGCCTTCTTCGCGGGGCAAAGGCTACAATTAAGGTCGAATTTTGACGGAAAGGTAAAAGTGTGCTATGATTAAATTGACTTCTACTTTCCAAGAACGTGTGGGGGCAAAGGAGGAGCCATGTTACTGAGCAGGGGTGGAGACTACGCTATCCGAGCCATGGTGGACCTGGCCAGTCGACCTGGAGAGGGGAGGACTGTCACTCAGGGCATCGCCGATCGCCAGCAGATCCCTCCCGCCTTCCTGAGCAAGGTGTTGGCCAGCCTGACCCAAGCAGGGCTGGTACGCACTCACCGCGGGGCGGCTGGAGGGGTGGGCTTGGCGCGCTCTCCCGAAGGGATCAGCCTCCGGGAGGTGGTTGAGGCGGTGCAGGGACCCATCATCCTCAACGAGTGCACCGACCCCTATCGTACCTGTCCTTTGGAGGATACCTGCGCCGTCAGTCAGACCTGGCGAGAAGCCCAGAAGAACCTGGAGGAGTTGCTAGGGAGCGCATACCTCTCGCAATTTGCAAAGGCCGGCTGAAAAGGTAGGCTTTGCGGAGGCAAGGAGGGTCATCCAGTACCATAGGTATCTTTGTTTGGCATTTTAGAGCCGCGCCTCAGGCGCGGCTCTTTGCCTCTCTGGTCTTATCCCCCTCGCTCCTCCAAGAGGGCCATCACGGAGGGGTACTCCTCTATCTGAGTGTGGGGTAGGAAGAGGGCGGAGACGAACTCTTGGGTGAAGCGGTTGTCGGCGCTCAACTCCATATAGGTCATCATCTGTGCGATCTTGGCTATTTCCTGCCGAGCCTGGCGGCTCAAAAGAGCCATATAGGCCCCTCGGACCGAGGTGTTACCCAGGAACTTGAACTTTTCCCAAGGCATGTCGGGCAAAAGGCCGATCTGGATCGCCCTCTCCACATTTAGGTATTGGCCGAAGGCCCCGGCGATCAGAAACTCTTCAACCTGGGATATATCTACATCAAGGCTTTTGGAGAGGACGGAGTAGCCGGCATGGATGGCGGCCTTGGCCCGGATGAGGTTTTCGATATCCACTTGGGTGATGGCTATATCCTGGCCGTGGGCCGTCTCGGTGCCCCAGGCCACCACGTACTCCCATCCATGCTCTCCCTCCCTCACTCTGGGCATGTCGAGATCCTTGCGCACCCGGCCTCTTTTATCTACTATCCCGGTGATGAACATCTCGGCCAGAAGGGAGATAAGGGCTGACCCACAGAGCCCCCGGGGGGCTTCGTTCCCTATGACTCGATAGGTGGGCTCCAAAGTCTGGCCATTGATCCACACCTCTTCGATGGCCCCCGCCGTGGCCCGCATCCCATGCTCCACTCCGGCCCCCTCGAAGGCTGGGCCCGCCGAGCAGGCACAGGAGATGAGCCAATCGCAATCGCCCAGCACTATCTCCCCGTTGGTTCCTATGTCCATGAAAAGGGTCAATCTCTTGCTCTCGCAGAGCCCGGAACTCACCACCCCAGCGGTGATATCCGCCCCCATGTAACTCCCCACACCGGGCAGACAATCGATGGTAGCCTGGGGGTTTATATCTATGCCGATCTCCCTCGCTCTGACGGGCAAGGGGTGGTTTGTGGCTGTCACGTAGGGCTCCAGGCGGATCGACTCCGGCGGGATGGCCAAAAAGAGGTGGATCATGGTGCTGTTTCCCGCCGCCACCATCTTGTATATCTCGCTGCTCTTTATCGCTTGCCGTCCACAGACCCTTTTTAGGAGTTTGTTTATGGTCCCCACTACCAACTCTTGAAGCTCACGGAGTCCATCATCTTGGCTGGCGTAGATGATGCGGGAGATGATGTCTTCGCCGCGGGCGATCTGGCCGTTGTAGTCGGTGGCCATATCTCGAACCTCGCCGCTCAAAAGGTCGACTAGGTAGACCACGTTGCTGGTGGTCCCGATGTCTACCGCCACTCCCCAGGAGGTAGCCGTCTCATCCCCGGGGAGGATATCGACCAGGCGCGGGGGTCCCTCTGGATTGGCCCAGGTGTCCAGTTCTAAGACCGCCGTCACCTGCCACTCTGCCGCTCGCAGGACGGTCCCCACTTTCCGCAGGACAGGCAGGTCTGCCACAAGGTCTCTGATTCCGTGCTCCTTGGTCAGGGCTCTCTTGAGACGGGAGAAATCATCGGTATTGTCATCCAGGCTGGGGGGCTCCGCCGAAACAAAATACTTTTGGATGGCCTGGTCCTGACGCCAATCGTAGGGGAAGGGGAGGGCGATTTTAGCCGCCACCTTGGCGGTGGGGATTCGCCGTTCGATCCTCTCCTGGGGTGGGATGGTGACAACCAGATCGCTCTCGATGACCGTCTGGCAGGCCAAGGCCCAGCCCTCTTCCACCTCCTGGGCGGAGAGGCGGAGGGTGGAGCGGCGACGCACCTTACCCTCTTCCACGATGACCGCGCACCGTCCACACCGCCCCTGCCCCCCACAGGGCATGTTTATCTCCACCCCTGCTTCTAGGGCCGCATCTGAGATGAGGCTCCCGGAGCGGACCTCGACCCTCTTATCCTCAGGCTTGAAGAGAACGGTATATTTGATGGTGCCCTCCTGGGCAAAACAAGGCTCTGGAGCGCCCAGAGTCCATACCAGATTATACACAACTTTTACCAGCAAGGTCAAACATGCCTTTGACCTACATCCAGCCCTTTGGTATACTCGGTCAACTGATGCGACCTGTGAGGTAGGACAATGCGTCTCCATTGGAAGCCGGATCTTCGAGCCACGACTTTGGGCAGCCTCCCTCATACCGATGTGGTGAAGGGGACGGCACTCTCCTTGGCTGCCACGCCGGAGATACCGACCTGGGTTCAGTTCCCCAGGCGCCACCCCAAAGAGGCGATGATAGTCCAGTTCACGGAGGGGATGGCTGGCCTGCGGGAAGAAGGGGGACGCACCTTCTTCGACACGAAAGCGCCTGGCTTCGAAGAGGAGTTGCTGGGCTTCTACGAGCGGTATCTGGCTTTCCAGGAGGGGGAAGATGAGGCGGTCGAGGCTTTCGCCCTCTCCCCCCAATACGCAGCGGGCTTCCCTGAGTTTCTGCGCCAACTCCACACGCACCCTACCTCTCTGGTGGCGGTGAAAGGGCAGGTTGCCGGCCCCTTCACCCTGGGGACTAACCTCACCGACCAAGACCGCCGCCTATCTTACTACGATGAGAGGCTGCGGGATATGATAGT
>JBHIDN010000063.1:0-6917 GCA_046760125.1 Anaerolineae bacterium | reverse complement strand
ACACCTCCTGGGGTCGATGCTCCCGCAAGATCTCGATCAGAGATACCTGGTCCAATAGGTCCCCGGGCACGATAGTGACCTTCTCCTGGATATGCTTGATGCGGTCGAAGTTCACCGTGCTGGTGCGCCGCACCATCCCTAGCACCTCATACCCCTTCTCCAGCAAGAACTCCGCCAAGTATGAGCCATCCTGACCCGTAATCCCGGTGATCAAAGCCCTTTTCACCACTTCTCCTCCTTTTCAACCCTCTCTCGCCAGTAGTTGAGTATGTCGCGCAGGCTCTCCTCTAAAGAGATGCGTGCTTCCCAACCCGTACGCTCCCTGAACTTCCGAGAGTCACAGGCCACGACAGGCACCTCAGAGAGGCGGAGACGGGTCGGGTCCTCCTCGATAGTCAACTCGATCCTACTCTCCGCCAAGAGGATATCCAAGACCTCCCTTATAGACCGAGCGATGCCGGAACCGATATTGTAGACCTCTCCCGGTTCCCCCTTGGAGAGGGCTAAATAATAAGCGGCCACCATATCCCTCACATCGGTGAAGTCCCGCTTGGCTTCCAGATTTCCCACCTTAATTACGGGGGAGTTTCTCCCTGCCTCTGCCTCAGCGATCTGCTTAGCGAAGGCGGCGGTCACGAAACCCGCCGACTGACGAGGCCCTATGTGGTTGAAGGGACGGACGCGGACTACATGAAGGCCATGGCTGGCAAAATATTGATAGCCTAGCATGTCCTGGACGACCTTGCTGACAGCGTAAGGGTTATAAGGGCGTAACGGGGCATCCTCACCGATAGGCAACTCCTCAGGACGTACCATGCCGTACTCATCCGCAGAGCCCACCACCAAGATCCGGGGCTGCAACCCCAGACGGAGGATCCCCTGAAATAGATTCAGTTGCCCCCGTATATTATTGGCTAAGGTGCCCCAGGGGTCCTCCCAGGATAGGGGAACGAAAGCCTGGGCTGCTAGATGAAAGAGATATTGGGGCTGGGTCTCCTCGAGGCTCGAAAGCACAAAATCGGGGTCGCAGAGATCTCCCTGGCGAAGATGGAGTCTATCAGAGCGAGGGGCAGATTCGGGGAAACCCCTTATATCTACCCCAGAGACCTCCAGTTCCGTGTGAGCCAAAAGGTAATCCGCCAAATGGCTACCGGCGAAACCGGTGATGCCGGTGACCAGTGCTCTCAAATCCCCTCCTGGCAGTTCAAATCGATGTGTAGGCGATTATAACCCACCTTTCTAACAAAGTAAAGCCAGAAAATAGGGAAGCGGAGGCACCTCACTACCTACGGTGCCCCCGCCCCAGAGAAAAGCAAGACTAGGCTACCAGACGGGAAACTCCCCTTGTGCCAGGCGCTGGGTGAAGTCGTAGATGTTGACTAACTCTCGCTCTATCACCGCCCTGACCTCATCGGATACGGAAGATAGGGGGAGGTTAGGCCTTAAGACCAACTGTGCGGAGGCGATAAGGGGTCGGTCGATGGGCTGGCCGATCTGGCTGCAGAGCCAGATATAGACCTCACGGATCCCAGGCACCTCCTTGTAGACCTCATCGGCGATGCGGTGGGCCAAGAGGTTGTAGATCTTCCCCACGTGGCTTATGGGGTTCTTCCCCGCTGCCGCCTCGGTGCTCATGGGGCGGTTGAGGGCGATCACCCCGTTCACCTTGTTCCCCCGTCCCACCTGGCCGCCATCGGCACCCTCGGCAGAGGTTCCCAATACGGTGAGATACATCCCCGCCTCGCCTCGGCCAGGTTGATCCAAGGTGTTCACATCCACCCGCACATCCTTAAAGCGGAGATCCCGGCCCTTAACGAAATCGCGGACCGCGACTTCTATCTCTTTCTTTTGGGCAAAATACCCCTTCTCGCTCTCCACGAAGCGATCCACAAAAGCCAAGGCTACGGTGAGGACCAGTCGGCGGTCGAAGCGGTAACCCATCACCTTGATATCCTCTCCCGCGGCGGGGAACTCCTTTTTGAATTCCGGGGAGTTGAGCCGCTTCTCCGTGGCCAGGACGATCTTTTCCGTCTCGGTCATGGGAGCATAGCCTACCGCTGCCGAGGTATCGTTGGCGCCGATGATCTTCCGCTCGAAGATGTCGGTCAGCTCAGGAGATCCGGGCTTGATCTCGTTTTGGAAGATGAAATGCTCTTCCGGGTCCACAAAGCGTAGGTTCTCTCGCAGCCATTTCTTGGCTGTCTCTGTGGCGATCTCCCCCACGGGGATCTTCTTCCCCTCACACTCGTAGACCGCGCGGTCGCCGAACACCAGGCGCATAGGCTCATCCACCGTACCGCCGCCGATGCGAGGCGAGGTGCGGCCAGCCACTAGCAGGCTCTTATCTATGTTGTGGTGGAGGATGCGACCGAAGGTCTTCATATACTCCCGGCTGAGGGCTACGGAGATCGCTTCCATGATGGCGTCGCAGATGGAATCGGGATGCCCCAGGCCTTTGCGCTCCACTAACTCCACTTGCTGCTCCTCCACAGGGACTCTATCCAGGCTCTCAAGTAAAATGTTTCGCATCTTTAACCCCTTTTGTTTGTTTTTGGCTATCAGTTAAGTTCCCTCCTCCCACGAGCGGAGATACCTCTCCTGCTCCGGGGTGAGGGTATCGATCTCTATCCCCATACTGGCCAACTTCAGCCTAGCGATCTCCTTATCTATCTCCCTGGGTATAGGATAGACTTCATTCTCCAGGGTGCCCGCATTCTTGAGGAGGTACTCTACCCCCAGGGCCTGGTTGGCGAAGGACATATCCATCACCGAGGCGGGGTGGCCTTCCGCGGCCGCCAGGTTCACTAGCCGCCCTTCGGCCAAGAGTGCCAGGCAACGGCCATCGGGCAAAAAGTATTGGCTCACATGCTCTCGCGGAGAGCGCACCTCCACCGAGATCTCCCGCAGAGCGGGGATGTTTATCTCCACGTTGAAGTGACCGGAGTTGGCCAGGATGGCCCCGTCTTTCATCACCTCAAAGTGGTCTCTATCTATGACGTTCTTGTCGCCGGTGGCGGTGACGAAGATATCCCCTATCTTCGCCGCCTCCAAAAGAGACATCACCTGGAAGCCATCCATCACCGCCTCCAGGGCCCTAAGAGCGTCCACCTCGGTGACGATCACCTGGGCTCCCATGCCTCGCGCTCGCATGGCTATGCCTCGGCCGCACCAGCCGTACCCGGCTACCACGAACTTCTTGCCCGCCAAGAGGATATTGGTGGCCCGCACGATGCCATCCACTGTGCTCTGCCCCGTGCCGTATCGGTTGTCGAAAAGGTGTTTGGTTAGGGCGTCGTTGACCGCCAAGATGGGGTAGCGTAGAACCTCCTCCTTGGCCATAGCCCGCAGACGGATCACGCCGGTGGTCGTCTCCTCAGTCCCTCCCAGGACGTTCTCGATCACCCCCTGGCCCTCCTTGTGAAGGGTGGAGACCAAGTCTGCGCCATCATCCATGGTCACCTGGGGCCGATGCTCCAGAGCAGCGCGGATGTGCTGATAGTAGGTCTTTTCATCCTCCCCCCGGATGGCGAAGACGGATAGACCATCCTCTGCCAGGGCAGCGGCTACATCGTCCTGGGTGGAGAGGGGGTTGGAGGCGCAGAGGGCCAGGTCCGCCCCTCCAGCCACCAAGGTATAAGCCAGATTCGCTGTCTCGGTAGTGATGTGCAGACAACCTGAGATTTTCGCTCCCCTGAGGGGCTTCTTCCTCTCGAACCGCTCCCTGATGAGCCTCAAGACCGGCATCTCCTGAGCCGCCCATTGGATCCGTTGCCTCCCCTCTGATGCCAAAGAGGGATCCTTGATGTCGTATTCAGCCATTCTCCTTTCCTTTCTAACTCCCAACGAGTTTAGGGAAGCGTTCCCTTATGCTTTCGCACTCCTAAGGCCTCGATGAAAGGACAATACTCCCTGAAACCAAGCCTCTTGTAGAGCCTGAGGGCTACTTCGTTGCTTCGAGCCACGTTGAGGACGATATCCAGAGAGCGGCTCAACAGTTCCTCAACCACGGCGCTAGTGCAGGCGGTAGCGTATCCTTGGCCTCGGTGGCTAGGGTGGGTGAAGATATTCCCCACCGCCGCTATCTGGTAGGTGGGAGAGACGAGATGGGTGCCGGCTACGGAGACGAGTTCACCCCCCACCTCCACGCCATAATATATCCCCGAATCTAACTGATAAGAGGCGAAGACCCCCTCTCCTCTATATAGCCTCTGCAAGGAGGGGAGATGTCGTCGTGATAGCCTGATCACCCGCCCATCGTGGGGACGGAAAGCTCCTGGTTCTAAGACCATGCGGAGCATATCCCCTACCGGTCCCAAGGAGAAGGCTTCTTGAAAGAGGGAAAGGTGCCCCGGTTGACCGGTCAGATAGACCCGTTCCGGCCGCGACTCCTCTCGAAGGAGAGGGACGAGACCCTCGCTGGAGCCCATAGCGAAAAGAGCAGGAGGCCTGAGACCTCTGAACCGAAGGGTTAAAGCGGTCTTTCGGCCATCCTGCACGGAGACGTGCCAAGTGCATAACTCGAAGAGGCCCGGCTCCAGGTCGCCGATGGCGTAGGCCGCATAGTACCGGTCCTGAGCCAGGAAGGTGTAGATCTCCCCCTTGTCGTGGAGCTCCCTCACCTCTACACCCACTAGATCAAGCCTCCAAAGGTTCAAAATGGGTGAAATGCTTAAACTCTTGATACCGGCCCTCGATCTCCTCCCGGGTCAGGCGGCGCAGGCGATCTATGCTGAACTCTTCCACCGCGAAGGAGGCTACGACGCTGCCATGGACAATAGCCCGCTTGATGCATTCATCCGAGCAATCGCCCTGCTGGGCTAGGTAGCCGATGAAACCGCCAGCGAAACTATCCCCTGCTCCTGTGGGGTCGCTTATCTTTTCCAGGGGGTAGGCGGGGGCGAAGAAAAAAGCGGCGCGAGGGTCTTCATTGGCGCAGAACATAGCCGCCCCATACTCCCCCTTCTTGACTACCACCGCCCGAGGCCCCAGGCTCAAGATCTTCCGAGTGGCCCGGACGAGGCTAAAGGTGTTAGCGTACTGCCGGGCCTCCAACTCGTTGATCATCACGATGTCCACAGCCGCCATGGCCTCGGTGAGGGCTCCCTTTTTATAGTTGATCCAGTAGTTCATGGTATCGAGGACCACGAGCCGGGGGTCCTTCACCTGCTCCAAAACCTCCAGTTGAAGATGGGGGTCGATATTGGCCAGAAAGACGTATTTCGAGGCCCTATACTCCTCCGGCAACCGGGGATGGAAGGAAGCGAAGACGTTCAATTGCGTATCCAAGGTCTCCGCGGCACCCAGATCGTAGTCGTACCGCCCCGACCAACGGAAGGTCTTCCCCCTCTCCATCTGCAACCCTTTCAGATCTACCCCCCTCTCTCTGAGGAAGTCGATATGCTCCTGGGGGAAATCGGTACCCACCACGGCCACCAGTCTCACCGGAGCATAAAGGCTGGCCGCGATAGAGAAATAGGTGGCCGACCCGCCCAAAGCCTCCTTCACCCGGCCAAAGGGGGTCTGCACCGAATCCAAGGCCACGGAACCGACCACCAAGATGCTCAAGATGCTCCTCCTCTTATCCGAGAAGCCTGTACCGCCTTTCGCAACCCCTCTTCAAAGGGCGGGCGTATTACTCCGTGCTCGGTAATGATGCCCGTGAGGTAACGATGGGGAGTGATATCGAAGGCTGGGTTGGCGACCGGCACCCCCTGGGGGGCGATCCTCTGCCCCTGGATATGGGTCACCTCGCTAGCATCCCTCTCCTCGATAGGGATCTGGGCTCCGGAGGGGAGCGAGAGGTCGATGGTCGGAGTGGGGACTACTGCGTAGAAGGGAACATCGTTCTCCTTGGCTACCACGGCTAATTTATAGGTGCCGATCTTATTGGCCAGGTCTCCATTGGCGGCCACCCGATCGGCTCCTACGAGGATGATATCCACCTTGCCCGCCTGGATGAAATATCCCGCCGCGTTGTCGGCGATGAGGGTCAGAGGGATCCCCTCGCGCATCAGTTCCCAGGCCGTGAGTCTGGTCCCTTGAAGACGAGGCCGGGTCTCATCCACATAGACGTGAATCCGCTTCCTCTGAGCGTGAGCCACCCTTATAGGCGCTAGGGCGGTCCCGTAATCCACGGTGGCCAGGGCCCCGGCGTTGCAGTGGGTTAGGATGTTATCCCCATCGGAGATCAACTCCGCCCCGTGCTCCCCCATCCGTTTATTGATCTCTACATCCTCAAAGGCGATGGCCTCCGCCTCGGCAACTAAAGCCTCTCGAATTTGACCCCCATCTTCCAACCCCTCCTCCCTGGCCTTTCGCAACATCCTCTCCAAGGCCCAAAAGAGGTTCGAGGCTGTGGGCCGGGTCCGGCGTAGCGTCTCGGCGGCCTCCTCCAGGTCGGAGAGTAAGGCCTCCCGGGTTTTCGCCCCGCTTCTGGCAGCAGCCAGAGCCAAGCCATAGGCCGCGGCTGCGCCTATCGCCGGGGCCCCGCGGATATACATCTCTTCGATAGCCTGGGCTACACCTCTATAATCGTCAAACTCTACCATCACGTACTCATGGGGGAGCCTCCGCTGGTCGATCATCCGCACCCGGCCATCTTTCCACTCGATGCTCCTCAAGGCTCCACCTCCACGCAAAAAATTAGGGCCGGTCTTTCTCCGGCCCCAACGCTTCAAAAAGGAACTCTCCCGCCCAGGGAGAGAAAGCACATGACTCCCTCTCATCTTCCAGATCCCAACCCTACACTGGGAAACCTCCATCGCTATTTGTTTCCCTGGGTATGAGACCTGCCGGAATTGGCACCGAAACTGCGGGTTGTGGCTCGAGCCTCAGTCGGGATGGGCGACTGTCGGCTCCCCCACAGAAGGTTGCCGGGGCTTCAGTGGGCCGGTCCCTCCACCCCTCTAGATAAGAGA
>JBHIDN010000062.1:0-6985 GCA_046760125.1 Anaerolineae bacterium | reverse complement strand
TATGACAACCAGCAGGGAGAGAAACCCCATAACTTTTCGCATCTCAGGTTCTCCTCCTTCTTTGAGATGATTTAGTCCGATCCCAGTACCTCTTCTCGATCCGTCACCTCCTTTCTGGTGAGAAGACAACCTTTGTCCGATAGATGTATCATCGCTCATTATATCCCATTTCTAAAGGCGAATCAAGGTCTTAGAGAAGTATGTGGCTAGATTTTAAGATTATCATACCTTCAGCGGTCTTCTTTTTAGAGGGATAACGCCTAATCTCCCCCATCCGATGTTGATCGCTTCTAGGTGGCTAGAAGAGACTCAACTGTTCGGCGTTTTCTCGGGGTCCTTCGTCGGGCAACCTCTCTATCTGGGCCAAAAGTTCCGGGATCCGCTTGAAGTCCTCCTCTACAACCGGCCGCCATCGAGGTTGGTGCAAGGCCGCAGCGGGATGATAGACGGGGTAGTAGATGATCCCCTCTATCTTGCGGGGCCGCCCATGGACGGTCGAGATCTTGGCGTTGGGGAAGAAACGGCTCAAGGAGAAGCGGCCCAAGGTAACCACTATCTTGGGTTTTATCAAGGCCAGTTGCCTATCTAAGTAGGGCTGGCAAGCCTCTATCTCGCTGGGTAGAGGGTCGCGATTCCCCGGGGGACGGCACTTAATGACGTTACAGATATATACATCCTCTCGCTTAAACCCGATGCTAGCCAGGAGTTCCTCCAGGAACTTGCCCGCAGAGCCGACGAAGGGGCGGCCCTGCTGGTCCTCATGGAAGCCTGGCGCTTCCCCGATGAAGACTATCTCTGCCTCCTCGGGCCCCTCGCCCGGCACGGCATTTCTCCGCGATTGGGAGAGGATGCATTTCTGGCAACGGATGATCTCTTGGTAGAGTTGTTCAAGTTCTGGCATCATAATCGGGTTTTACTGCTTAGCACCGCATTGGGGGCAGAACTTGGCCCCTGTCGGTATCTTCTCCCCGCACTGGGCGCAGAATTTCTCTGGATGGAGAGGGGCTCCACACTCGGAGCAGAATTTACCTCCGCTCACAGCGGCCCCACATTGGGGGCAGGTGGCTATGAGGGTCTCCTCGAACTTCTCTTTACTCACGTACTCCACCTGGGCGGCTTTCTCTTTGGCTTCTGCGACAGCGGCTTCCACTTGGGCAGCAGCGTATTCCGCTTCTAATTCGGGAGCACATTCCTTGCAGAGCCCTCGCTCCTCGTTCCAGCAGACCTCCCGGCAGACCCACTGTCCGCAGCGGCGGCATTGGACAAAGTTGGGTTTAGCCTCCTCTATCGCCTTCTCGAAGGCTACGTCATGCGCCTGCTCCCAGCGGGCGGAGCGCACCTCCTCTCCCACCTCGGCGGCAGCGCCGAAGATCCCCCCGAAGAGGCTACCGGCTGTCTCCAAAGCGTCGCTCACGACCCCTGCGGCCATAGCCTGAAAGCGGGTCTGGTACCCGCTACCACACCGGTCGCAAAAGAACTCGAACTGAAAGCCGTTGTCGGTGCTTAAATCGTTATAGTTCCTGACGAACTTTATGAGGGGCATCTTTTTCCTCCCTTCATTTTAATCTTATTTAGCATTCTACTAGATATAGTCCGGTTTGTCCAGAGAGGGAGCCCAAAATCCCGGGTGCCCATCATTTGATTGACCCCTTAGAGTAATAGTAGCCTGTATCGAGACTCCACATCCCCCAAAGGTAGTAGATACACCTGGTGCGTGTCAAGTCAAATGATAATGTTACCGAAGCGCCCTCTCCTTTCAGCATCTGAATGGGTTGAGATAGTGTCTGATAAACATCTTCTGTTTAGCACCAGGCAATCTGAAGATGCAGTCTGTTTGGTGGTAGATATCTTGCTGCAGCTTTCGTGGGTTTACCTGATCCCGAAGGGATAGGAGTTGCTCCTTTCGCTCTTTGGGAATGGCGTTGGTTTCACAGAGGCGGTAGAGAGGGGTGTGAGCCTGGTCACACCGCTGTTTAACTCGTATGGATTTGCCGTCTGCAGAGACGATGATCTTCTACGTCACGCGTATGACAGGCCCTGGCCTGCCACGTGCCAGGACAGGCCAGGGCCGGTAGCCACATCGATCATTTGGATGGTATGGATATAGTCCCCAGAAGCACTGGGATCACAATGATGAACCAGATCTACTTCAAAGTGGTCTGGTTGCTGCTCGTTCCAATGGATTCGTTTCCTGGGGATCTCTTGGGTTACTTTATTGCCCCTGGAAGGTCTTCTTCATCCAGCAGGCGTCCCCGTTCGATCTTACTGGCTTTGAGATATCGCTTTTTGATCAGTCGTAAATGCTTCCTGCGTTCGTTTATGGTCATCTGTTCTTCGTTGGGCGTAGTTCCCTCTTGGTAACATTTTGCACGAGTGAATACGATTCTTGACAAGGGCGCGATGATGTGATAGAATATTACCGCCCCCCATAGGGGGAGGGGTATCGTTTTTAACTACGGGGCAAGAAGGTAAGGAAAAGGCATACCTCTCCAGTGCAGAGGGGGCGAGGTCCAGAGGTTACCCTCTCTCATTTGGGATAGGTCTTCCGGGCTGCCAACCATCGGTGGGGAAAGGGTATTCATCTCCTTCAGTTTTAGTGCTCAATGTTCGTCCTAAGAAAGCGCAGGGTGAAAAAGGAAGAGCCGGATGTCTAAGCCGCTAAAGTTGGCCATTGGCGCGATCATAATCATACCGGCCTTGGCCCATATCGTCTATATCGGGGCGACCAGTTCCCTAACCAGTTACTACCTGACCGTGGACGAACTCGTCGCTCAGGGGCCTAGCCTACACGGGGAGGAGGTTCGACTAGCCGGAGAAGTAGTCCCTGGTTCCATCGAGTGGGAGTGGAGTACCTCAACCCTGAAATTCCAGCTCCAGGATAAAGAGAGCATACCGGTAATATACCAAGGTCTCCCTCCTGACACTTTCCGAGGGGGTATCGCCATCATAGTAGAAGGCAGGTACGAAGAGAAGGGCTATTTCCGGGCCTCCGCCTTGAGGCCGAGATGTCCCCATTCGTACGTGCCTGCCCTGTAGGAGATGCGCCATATGGTGAATACCTTGGAACGCACATTGATGAGACCGCATGGCAAAAAGGTGAGCCTATCTTTGGCGCTGATAGTATTTGGCCTCTTGGCTGGATGTGCTGGAGAGCCTTCTGGGTGGACCGTGGAGCCGCCGACCCCAACGGTCGCACCTTCAAGCATCTCAGAAGAGCAGAGTCTTGTTGATGGTCCCAGGATCTCTTTCGACTACGATTCTGCGGATTTAGGGAACCTTCCGCTCAACCAGATGTTCCACTATTACTTCCCCTTTAGGAATGTGGGCAATGCGACACTAGAGATCATCGGTGAGCCAACCATCGAAACCCTGGAGGGATGTTGACCGCCGAAGCCGGTCGTAGGTTCTACGACCCTTGAGCCAGGAGAATCCAGTATGGTGAGCGTCTGCTTGCGTATGCACGAGGGGATGGGAGGTCCCCATCATTTCCTGATCACCGTAAGGTCAAACGATCCTTTAGAACCTGCGAAGGTCCTCTCTATAAGAGCATATTTTGGCGATCAAGATGAAGTTAGGTGAAATGCCTGGAATAAAAGGTTGCGGGGTGACGAAATGGGAATGAAAACCAAAAAAGAGGGTGATGAAGATGAAAGTTGAATTCTTTAGCGCCGAGTGCAAGTTATGCGAAAGAACGCTCAATATTCTCAAGTACAACTTCCCTGCCCTTGAGATTGATGTCCATAAAGCATCAGAATGTAGGGACGGGGGTTGTTGTGCCCTGGCTGGACAATACGGGGTCCAAGCAGTTCCTTCGCTTGTTGTGGACGGAAAGGTGGCCCTTGTTGGTCTTCCTGACGGACAGGATATCAAGTCATTAGCAACAATTTTGCAACGGTAGAGCATGGAATGTAACGGCTCGTTGCCTAACACAGGCTTTGCGGCACACCATCCTCGCCGAGATGTCTACACCTTGCAAAGCCCGCAAACGCTAAGGAAAATGGCTAGGAGTCGAACGTACTAAGGAGGACTCCACCATGCCCCAGAGAATAGGATCTTTGCGCTTATTTGTCTTCGTCCTCTTGCTTTGGTCTCTCCCCTTGATAGCCACAGGTTGCGCTCAGGGGGAAGGAGAGGTCACTGCGACTTCTGAGATGGAGCCCACTTTCGTAGATGAAGGCACGTCCTCTCCGTCTATGGAGACGCCCACGGCCCAAGCGATGATGGCCCCTGATTTCACCCTTCGGGACTTGGAAGGGCGTGAGGTGAGTCTCTCCCAGTTCCGAGGAAGGCCGGTGATGCTTTTCTTCTGGGCCACTTGGTGAATATACTGCCGGGCGATGGTATCGTCCATGGTTGAACTTCAGGATGAGTACGAGTCCAAGGGTCTAGTGGTCATCGGTATCGATGTGGGAGAGGAGCCAGAGGTGGTCAGATCCTTCGTGGAGGAAAGGGGGATCGATTACCTCAACCTTCTGGGAGATGCGAGAGTGTTTGGCGACTATCGGCTGACGGCTCATCCATATACGGCGCTGGTCACGCCGCGGGGCGAGATACATAACGTCCATATCGGCCTGGTAAGCAAGGAGGTCTTGGAAAAAGATATCGACACTCTGCTCTCTGCTGAGTGAAGGAGATTTCCATGTGGTGCCATCTATTACTCTTCATGCCTCTTATCGGTTTAGGGGTATTCATCATTTTCCCTTTGGAGGTAGCCTTCCCTACTTACGCGATAGCATCAGTAACATCCCTCTTCATCTACTACAAGGTCATGAGAGCCATGAGGCAGCCAGTGCAGTCTGGACGCGAAGAGATGGTGGGAGCAATAGCCACGGTGGTCACCCCGATGGACTCCGCAGGACGGGTCCGCTATCGGAACGAGTTCTGGAGCGTTGTCTCAGAGGAGAAACTGAGACCCGGTCAGCGAGTGAGGATCATGGGTTTCAAAGGGCTAAAACTTATCGTCAGTGGTAGTGAGGGAACAGAGGCGGAGATTAGCCGTCGCTCACACTGTGAAGAAGGTGCGAGAAGATGAAAGGGCTGAACTTCACCATAGTAGGCTCGTCGTTGGGGCTGCTTCTATCCGTTAACTATATCACTTGTTTGCTCTGGCCGCCCTCTGGTTTCCCAGAGCCTGAGGATGTCCCCAAGTCTGGGGGCTACAGGCGAAAGGGGAACTGACTGATGCCTATGAATGATGGATATAGTGATCCGGAGCAAGAAAATGAATCGCGCCAACCCGGTGCCACCCCTATTCGCAAGAGCTACATCCTGACGCTGGTAGCGGCGCTGATTTTCTACTTGGTGGGGCTGTACACCTACCCCGTGCTATTCCCGACCACGACAGGGGCTGGGTCTCGTCAAACCCCCACAGCCCAGCAGCCACCGACCGAGCAGAACACGACACCGCAACCGCCCGACCTTAAGGATCTCTCAATTGTGGAGGCGTATCAGGTGATCGGCCGAGAACTAGACACCCTGGCTGCCAAGAGTTGCGCCGATCCCCAGTTCAATACGATGATCTCATCGCTCGCTGGGCAAATCGCCCAACTTCGCACGCTCAACCCCTACTACCGCCTCAGGGAGATTCAGGCAGAGGTCATTCCGGCGGGGGTGCCTGCCGTGTATGGTGAAGATTTGGGCGTTTCCTTCGACGATGTGCAGGAGAGCATCAACGTGTTGCGGGAGTTCGACCTCACTTTCGGCCAACGCAAGGCTCCGCTCGCCGGAGCAGACCTGGAGCGCTACATCCGAACCGGCAGCGAAACCGCTTGCAAATATTGTTGCACCGCCCAGACACTGGTAAGAGAGGACGGCACGGCAGCCTGCGGCTGCGACCACTCCAGGGCCATGCGCGGCTTGGCCGCTTATCTGATCGCCAACCGCCGTCAGGAGTTCAGCGATGGGGAACTCTTGAGGGAACTGAACCGTTGGCGAGCCGTATTCTTCCCCAAGCAAACGTTGATCGAAGCCTTGCAGGCGCGTGAGGCAGCCGGCGAGCAGGGGATCCAGGAGATCCTGGAGGAGTTCCCGGAGTTCATGCCTGAGATGGTAGGTGGGTGCTGAAGCAGACGCTCTTTGGCTAAGAGGCATGGCTCCGGTGTGGTAAAAGAGAAAGCCTAACATCGACATAGTCATCCGCAAAAGGGCTACCGAGGAGGAGTCAAATGCGAATCGACCCGGGACAGGAGGAGATAGGTAAGAGAGATGTGCTGATCATGCTCCTCTGTTGCCTACTTCCCATAGCCGCTGTGGCGGCCATCTGGCTGCTAGGCGTCCCGCTAAATAGTGCGCTCCTCTTGGCTATAGTCCTTCTTTGCCCTCTGGGACATCTGCTCATGATGCGAGGAGGACAGCACAAGGAAGGACACCCGGTGGAGATCTCCTCCATGCGAGGAGATAGACCAAGGTGGGATGAAGGGGAGGGGTAAGCATGGCCATGTTTATCACTGAGGAATGCATCCTCTGCGGGGCCTGTGTGCCTGTGTGCCCCAACGAGGCCATCAGCGAAGGCGAAGATCTCTACGTGGTGGACCTCAATCTATGCACTGAGTGTGTGGGTTTCTACGATGAGCAGCAATGCGTCCTAGTCTGCCCAGTCGACGCCATCATCTTCGACCCCCACCACCGAGAGACCAAGGAGGAACTGAAGGCCAAGTATCTGCGACTGCACCCCGACCGCCCTCCAAGCGGTGGCTGGGACTGATGTGCCGCTGGCTGTAGAGGGCGATAAGATCTATGTGGCCGAGAAGGCGGCCTAGGCTCCAATCCTTGTGTCGCTGTGAATCAAGCGTGACCTTGATGTAATTTCAAAGGGATCCTGACAACGTGCGTCAGCCAGCACGCCACACCGGGCGAGCAAGGGAGCCGGTCGAGATGAGTTTTTGGGAGAGGGCAAGGAACATCGTCAAGAGGGTCGAGAGTTTCCTGGATGCGCTCTACCAACTTCAGTCAACCGAGGCGGCAGAAAGACGCTTTCAACAGGTGA